>JAURWJ010000070.1 GCA_030655015.1 Methylotenera sp.
GCACTATCCCAACTTAATCGCAGTGTAGAGCAACGCCCAGACAAACGCCCGGTCATGAGCGATTTACGCGAATCTGGCGCGATTGAGCAAGATGCGGACGTGATTTTATTTATCTATCGTGATGAAGTTTACAACCCTGACAGTGCCGATAAAGGCACAGCAGAGATTATCATTGCCAAGCAACGTAACGGCCCTATTGGTCGAGTTAGATTAACATTCCTGGGGCAACATACGCGTTTTGAAAATTTTGCGGGTAGTGGGCATATGGGCGATGATTACTAGCGGGAAGCCTCGCAAAACCCACTTATGGGTGTTAGCGTTGTTGCACGGTACTCGCAACAACGCTGTACACACGTACTATCTCGGCTTATGCGGCCCAAACGCCTAGCACTACATCCCATAAAATGAATTTTTCGAGATATCCTGAATTTTAGTCATGCGTCCAATTTTAGCAACTATTTCGCAAAGTGCTTTGCAGCATAATTTATCTGTTGTCAAAAAGCACGCGCCTCATTCAAAAATTATGGCGGTAGTTAAGGCCAATGGCTATGGACATGGTTTAATCAATGTAGCATGTGGTCTAAATGCAGCTGATGGTTTTGCAGTGCTTGGTCTGAACGAGGCTGTTGATTTGCGTGAAGCTGGTTTTGAGCAAACTATTTTGCTATTAGAGGGCGTATTTCAGGCGCTAGAGCTCAGTGTTGCAGCAAGTTTCGACATTGATTTAGTAGTACATTCTGTTGTGCAAATAGAAATGCTAGAACAGACAAAACTAGCTAAACCTATCGGTATTCATCTTAAAATGAATACGGGGATGAACCGTCTGGGTTTTGCGCCAACTGAGTTTGCCTTAGCATTTAATCGCTTAAAATCCTGTCAAAATGTCGCAGAGATCACGCTGATGACCCACTTTGCAACGGCAGATGAGGCACTTGGTATAGACGCGCCACTGACATTGTTTCATCACACCATTAAAGATGTTAATCAGGCCAAGCCGCTAGCAATGTCTTTGGCAAACTCAGCTACTATCTTACGCTACCCGCAAGCCCATGCTGATTGGGTGCGCCCAGGTATTATGCTGTATGGCGCTAGCCCTGTGGGCGGTACGTCAGCTATAACGTTTGGCTTAAAGCCGGTGATGCAATTTACCAGTGAAATTATTAGTGTGCAAATGCTACAAGCAGGTGATAGCGTGGGTTATGGTCATCGGTTTACTGCTGGCAAAACTACGCGCGTTGGCATTGTGGCTTGTGGCTATGCGGATGGTTATCCACGCCATGCAGGTCAATATGCGGCTAGTGGGAACCAAGGTAAAGCGCCGATTGCTGTAGCCGGTAAATCCACGCAGGTGATTGGTCGTGTTTCTATGGATATGCTGTTTTGTGATTTAACCGATATTCCACAAGCAGGTATCGGTGCGCCCGTGGAGCTATGGGGCAACAATGTGCCTGTAGATGCGGTAGCTGAAGCCGCGGGTACTGTCGGTTATGAATTATTATGCGCGGTAGCAGCGCGCGTTAAAGTGAAAATGGTTGATTGATGGCTAAAGCAAAAACTGTCTATACCTGTACTGAATGTGGTGCCAGCGAGCCAAAATGGCAAGGTCAATGTCCAAGCTGCATGGCATGGAATACATTGGTTGAGAGTATTGAAGAAACCGCCACCACAAACCGCTATGCTAATAAGTTTGAGGGTTTGGCGCAAAGTAGCACACTGCAAAAATTAAGCAGCATCAAAGCCGCCGATATTGCACGTCAGCCAACAGGTATTAGCGAGTTTGACCGCGTGCTGGGGGGCGGTTTAGTAGAAGGTGGCGTAGTGCTTATCGGTGGTGATCCTGGCATTGGTAAATCTACTTTGTTGCTGCAGGTGCTGTGCCATTTAGGTAGTCGTAAAAACGGTAAAACCTGCCAGGCTATTTACGTGAGCGGTGAAGAGTCGCCACAGCAAATCGCTATGCGCGCCAAGCGCTTAGGCTTGGATGCCAGTGAAGTTGAGTTGCTAGCTGAAATTAACCTTGAGAAAATTTTAGCCACGCTACAAACACATAAACCCAATATTGCGGTGATAGATTCTATTCAAACGGTGTATTCCGAGGCGCTGCAATCAGCCCCTGGCTCTGTGGCTCAAGTGCGTGAATGCTCAGCACAACTCACGCGTATGGCCAAGCAATTGGGCATTACGGTGATTTTAGTCGGACATGTCACTAAAGATGGCACGCTAGCAGGGCCACGCGTACTGGAGCATATTGTCGATACCGTGTTGTATTTTGAAGGCGACCAAAACTCCAGTTTTAGATTGATCCGCGCATTTAAAAACCGCTTCGGTGCGGTCAATGAGCTTGGCGTATTTGCCATGACAGAACACGGCCTACGCGAAGTTGCAAATCCATCAGCTTTATTTTTATCTCACCATGAGAGCCAAGTATCTGGCAGCTGTATTACGGTGACGATGGAAGGCACGCGTCCCTTGCTGATTGAAATTCAAGCACTGGTAGATGAAAGCCATGCGCCTAATGCTAAGCGTTTATGCGTAGGCTTGGAGCAAAACCGTTTGGCCATGTTGCTTGCTGTTTTGCACCGCCATGCAGGCATTCCGTGCTTTGATCAAGACGTGTTCATTAACGCAGTTGGTGGCGTAAAAATCAGTGAGCCAGCAGTGGATTTAGCCGTGCTTCTATCAATCGTTTCTTCTTTAAAAAACAAACCATTAGAGAGTAAACTTATTGTATTTGGTGAGGTTGGTTTAGCCGGTGAAGTGCGCCCTGTACAAGGTGGGCTGGTGCGTCTTAAAGAAGCTGCAAAACTTGGATTTACTAAAGCCATTGTCCCCAAAGCCAACGCCCCCAAACAGCGTATTGACGGCATAGAGGTCATCGGGGTAGAGCGATTGGAGCAGGCTTTGAATCAGCTGAGAAATCACTGATTATCTTAAAAATTTCGATTGCCTTACAAGCGACTTAGTCAATCGGCAATTCCTGAATGCGCTGAGCTTTATTAAAGCCTCAAGCAGATCTAACCATTAACTGAATAAATTCGCACAAGCAATACCACTTCTAATCGCACCTTCAATCGTGGCAGGATACTCTGCATGCGTATAATCACCTGCCAAAAATAGTTGAGGCTGTGCTGTTTTATTGCCCGGTCTGGCTAGATTTGGGGTGCATGCAAAAGTCGCACGTTTTTCTGCAATGACTTTATGCCACAATGGTTTTGGTAAATGTGGAAAGGCTCGATGGAGTTCTTTGGCCACTTTAAGTGCCAGTGCATCGTGCTTTATTTTTTGATGCGACCCTTCGGCGCTTACAATGACAGCGATTAGACCTTTTTGACCGCAAAGCTGACCCCGATCAAATGCCCATTGTGCAACGGTATTACTTAAGCCAGACATCACTGTTGGCAACTGCGTTTCAGAAGGGTATTGTAAGTAAATGGTGTAGATAGGTTGATATTGATAGGTTTGAGTGATTTCAAGCGTGCGTTTAAGGTTAGGCAATGACGCTAAAAGCCGATCAACGCGTGCCGGTGATACGGCAATAATGACATGGCTGAAAATTGATTTTCCATCTCGCGTTTCTATACTAAAGTTATTGTCTTCCACTTGCAGGTGGCGAACACGTTGATTGAGCTTAACCACCCCACCATTGGCTTGTATAAAGTGTGCCAGCGGCTGTGAGATTATTTGTGACAAATCTAGCCGAGGTAATAAAAAGTCACTATTTTTTTTATTGCCAGTAAAGGAGTCTCGAAGTACGTTCAAAAATATACGTGTACTTGCCTTATCAATTGGCGTATTTAGTGCGGCTAGGCATAGCGGCTCCCATAACAGTTCAATGAGTTGTACTGTTTGTTGGTGGCTAATTAAAAACTGCTCTAACGGGCGGTCACCGATCATTTCATACTGGGTGTTTTTAAGATAGCGCATAAGCTTTAATGCTGCGATACGCTCCGAGAAACTCAGCCCCTTACAACACAAAAATCCCCAAAGTAGATTGAGTGGCGCGGGAAGAAAGCTGGCTGATTTGAGTGAAAACACTGATTTTGCAACAGCAGACTGCATGTTGATCTGCAATGGTTGGCGCAAAAATACTTGATTTTCATCGACGCCAACTTTTTTCAATAAGGCTAAAGTTTCAGTGTAAGCACCTAATAAAATATGCTGCCCGTTATCTAATAGCTGGATCAAATCTTTATTTTCAACTACTACGGTTCGTGCGCGTCCACCTAATTGTGAGCTGGCCTCAAACACGGTGACTGCATAGCCACGCTCAGCCAGGTTAGCCGCAACACTAAGCCCAGCGCAGCCGCCACCTATGATCGCAACCTGAGTATTATTTGTCATTTAAGGAGGTCCAAATATTCACTCAATACTCCTTCACAAGTTCTTAAGCCAAACGTGCGTAGCTAATCCAAGTTTGCGTAACGCCCCAAGTGAGGTGCGTGAACTCAATACTTTTTCGGCGCCATCGGCTTTAATTTCACGCAGTAATGTGCGGTATATCGCGGCCATCATTAAACCAACGCGTTGACTTTTACGATCTTCAACCGGCAATTCATGCAGTGCGCGGTCGTAATGACTTTCTGCACGTTCAATTTGAAAGTCTAATAATGCTTTGACGGCATCAGATTCGCGACTTTGCAAAATGTCGTGTTCTGTGACTTTGAATGTGGCTAAATCATCTAACGGAATGTAAATGCGATTGCGTCGTGCATCTTCACCTATATCGCGGATAATGTTGGTTAATTGAAATGCCAACCCTAAATCATGAGCGTATTTAAGCGTTTTACGATTGGTAAAGCCAAATATTTGTGCGGATAATATGCCTACCACGCTGGCTACACGGTAACAATAAAGCTGTAATTGTTTAAAGTCTTGATAGCGATTGAAACTTAAATCCATTTCCATGCCATCAATAATTTCATGAAAATGTTCCTCACTTAAATGATAGGTGTAAATTACATTCTGTAAGGCACGGGTAACTGGGTGTATTGGTTTGCCTTGATACAGATTTTTAATCTCATCTTTCCACCAAGCGAGCTTAACCTGCGCGACTTTTAGCTCTGTGCATTCATCTACAATGTCGTCAACTTCGCGGCAAAAAGCATATAGCGCAGTAATGGCCTCACGTTTTTGTTTTGGCAAAAACATAAAGCTGTAATAAAAGCTTGAGCCGCTTTTTTTAGTTTTTTGTTGGCAATATTGCTTAGGGGTCATGTTGTTTCTTATTACCTTTTATAGCTGCAAAAAAAGCAGCGTTTGATTTTTAATGCTTAAATTTTAAATAGTGCTTTAAAAAATATAATTAACCAATCTCCATGGTGAAGTGTTGGCCTGTGCTTAAATACGTCACCATTTACGTTGCTTAGCCTACTGATAATGCGCTCGCCCCCAGCAATAATCATACGCATTTCAAAGCCGATACGCCCCTTCAAAATACGCCCAAGTGGCTTTCCGGCATATAAGCGCGCATTAACGCGACGTAGATTAAACTGCATAAATTGCTGCCAATTTTCATCAACAGTTTCATTACCATCCACGTAGTTCTGAATTTGTTGCTCAGTAATACCAAATGCCGCCAGTTCTTCCTGACTCATGTAAATGCGTTGTTTGCCCTCATTTTTTTTAAAATCAATGGCGATGTCCTGTAAAAAATTGATGATTTGTAATGCCGTACAAATGTGATCTGACAATGCAACATTTTCAGGCGTGGCGTTTTCATATAAATGTAATAGTAACTGACCAATCGGGTTAGCTGAGCGTTGGCAGTAGTCAAGCACTTCATCGTAATTAGCGTAACGTGTTTTAGTGACATCTTGACTAAAAGCGTCCAGTAGCGCATAAAAAGGCGCGTACGGCAGTTTTTTTGCCTTAATCATTTGCCCTAAAGTTGCAAAAAATGGTGTTTGCGGCTTGATGTAAGCGTGCAATAAATCCAACTCATCGCGAAAATTATTGAGCAAATTTAATCGATGCTCTATCGTAAAGTCACCTTCATCAGCAAAGTCATCTGCTTGCCTGGCAAAACTGTAAATTAAAGCAATCGGTTCACGTAAGTGTTGTGGCAAAAAAACAGAGGCTACAGGAAAGTTTTCATAATGGCTGCTAGCAAGGCTAATGCTTTGATGCGTGATAGCCTGAGGCATTGCCAATGGATCTGTATGAAATTGCGTCATGGCGTGAGTATGCCACAAAATAGGGTGAGTTTTATCTGCTTTAGCATCAACGTAGCTTCAATATTTATAGCAGTAATTTAACAAAGCTTTGTTAAAATAAAACCAATAAAATTTTTGAAAGCGTTTTATGTTAGCAATTATTGGCGGCACAGGCTTAACGCAATTAGATAACTTAAATATTACCAAGCGTTTAATTGTGCGCACCCCTTATGGCGAGCCATCACAACCACTGATTTTTGGTGAAATTGCTGGACGTGAAGTGATTTTTCTAGCGCGTCACGGTAATGGGCATACCATCCCGCCGCATGAAGTGAATTATCGTGCCAATATTTCGGCATTGCACTTGCAAGGCGTGACCGAGATTGCAGCGATTGCCACAGTGGGTGGCATTCATCCGGATTTAGCCGCTGGCGTTATCGCGATTCCACATCAAATTATTGATTACACTTACGGACGTAAAAATACATTCCACGATGGCATCACTCAACCTGTAAAGCACATTGATTTTACGGACCCATACTGTCCAAATTTGCGTGCAAAATGGCAACAAGCGGCGCTAGCCGCGGGGGAGTCTGTCATCAACCACGGCACTTATGCCGCTACACAAGGACCGCGTTTAGAAACTGCTGCTGAAATCAACCGATTAGAGCGTGATGGTGCAACAATGGTAGGTATGACAGGTATGCCAGAAGCCGCGCTAGCGCGTGAGCTTGGGATAAGTTACGCCACTATTTGTCCAGTGGCTAATTATGCAGCAGGGCGTGGCGACAGCTTGCATGGTATTAAATACGAAGAGGTGATTGCCAACCTTAATCAAACCATGGTGCGTGTACGCAATATTATCGCGCAACTGGTCAAACAAAACGGTTTCAAAAAGACAGTAAATGACTAGTGCAAATAGCGTCGCGGAAGGTAAATAAATGGCAATAAAAAGTGTTTTGCACATGGGCGAACCCTGTCTATTATTAAAAGCAGCCCCCGTTGAAAAATTCAACACGGCTGAATTACATACCCTGATTCAAGATATGCAAGATACCATGCAATACATGAATGGTGCTGGTATTGCCGCCCCGCAAATCGGGACAAGCTTACGCGTTATTATTTTTGGACAAAAAGAGTCAGATGGTAGTAAAAATCCACGCTACCCAGATGCTGATGCTGTGCCCTACACCGTGTTAATTAACCCGGTACTCACGTTAATTGGTGAAGAAATGGAAGAAGGTTGGGAAGGGTGTTTGTCGGTGCCGGGAATGCGTGGCATGGTGCCGCGCCACTCACACTTGCATTATGCAGGGTTTGATCAATACGGAAATAAGATAGAGCGACTAGTGAATGGGTTCCATGCACGCGTTGTGCAACACGAAAATGACCACCTCGATGGCATCTTGTACCCAATGCGCATTAGTAATTTAAAATATTTTGGCTATTCTGATGTATTTTTTCCAAATCAGGATATTCAAGATGACTAATTTGTTGCTATAATGCTGCCTTCGTTACACAAATGACGAATCAAACGGAAGAGTGGCAGAGCGGTTTAATGCTACAGTCTTGAAAACTGTCGTGGGTGCGAGCCCACCGTGAGTTCGAATCTCACCTCTTCCGCCAAGAATTTTATGCCGCTTAAATTTAAGCGGCATTTGTTTTTTAGCCAATATTTAAAGGATTAAACATGAGCCAAATCATCGTAGACCATAACCCATCTGAAGAAAAACTAAAGGAACTAGGCGTTTCTAGCTGGTCTATATGGGATTGTGCTCCTTCTAAGTTTCCACTTAACTTTGACTCAGCAACAGAGAGTGCTTATTTGCTTGAAGGTGAAATTCACGTTACTCCACAAGGCGGTGAAACAGTTGTGGTCAAAGCAGGTGATTTTGTAGTGTTCCCCAAAGGTTTGAAATCAAACTGGGAAGTGACTAAACAATTGAAAAAACACTACAAACATTCATAATTGCAATTTAGTAAGAGTGGAATACAATAAGCCTTGATGATTCAAGGCTTTTTTATTGCCTTGATTTTTTACTGCTAATTTAGTTTAGGAGAGCAACATGAGTAAAATTATGGTAGAAAAACCTACTGCAGAAAAGTTGGCGTCGTTGGGCGTATCCCGTTGGTCAACCTGGTCTAAGGAGGTGTCGCAGTTTCCATGGAGCTTTGGTACACAGGAAATTGCCTATATTCTTGAGGGTGATGTCACCGTGACTCCTGATGGCGGTGAGCCTGTGAGCTTTACCGCCGGTGATTTAGTGACTTTCCCAGCGGGCATGTCATGCACTTGGCACGTAAAAAAAGCATTACGTAAGCATTATCAATTAGGTTGAGTTTGCAAATAATAAGTAGCGCAGCTTAAATCTCATCCATCAGCGCATGGTATAAAGATTGGATGCTTTGATTATTCAATCTTTGACCGTTCTTGGCTGAAATTAAGAATGTATCTTCTGCACGGTTACCTAACGTGTTGATTTTGGCATTGTGTAGCTCAATGTCATGTTTTAAAAATTGTTGTGCTAGCGTAGCAAGTAAGCCGGGTCTGTCATTCGCAGTAATGTCTAACTTGTGATTATTATTTTCAGCCTCTTCTGCAATTGTAATCTGCGTTTGTATGGGCATGTGTTTTACTTGGCGGCTGATTCGACCTTGAAGCGGTGCTTCTAACGGCGAGTTATTATTCAATTTTTGCGTGAGCTCTACCTCAATAAATTTTAATAAGCCACTGTAACTTACAGACTTACCTGATTGATCTAAAACAATAAAACTATCTAGCGCGTAGGCGTGATCAGTCGTGTAAATTTTTGCTTCTACAATGTTGTAACTCATGCGATCAAAAAAGTTACAGATACGTGCAAATAAATCATTTTGATCTTTTGTGTAAATCATGATCTGAATGCCGTCCCCATAGGGGCTTAATCGAGCGCGAACAATAGGCTGGGTCGTGTTTAAGTGCGGCGTTAGTAGTCGACTGTGCCATGCTATTTCATCGCTTTCATGACGAACAAAGTAATTTTCTCCAAACTGCTCCCATAGTTGTTGGTATGCATGTGCACTTAAGCCAATTTTTTTTAATTTATCTGTAGCTTCTGCAATGCGTGTTGCAATGGTTTGTTTGGTATGGAATATAGGATCAATCAATGCGCGCTTGGTGGCATGATATAAGCTTTCTAGCAGTCGTGCTTTCCAGGCGTTCCAAACCATTGGACTCGTGCCGCGAATGTCGGCTACTGTGAGCAAATACAGTGCATTTAACCTACGTTCATTTTGTACAAATTGTGCGAATGATTCGATGATGGATGGATCTGACAAATCTGACTTTTGCGCGGTGGCTGACATTTTTAAATGCGCTTCTACTAACCATGCTACAAGCGCGATATCGGCCTTAGGTAAGCCATGCAACTTGCAGAAGCGTGCCGCATCCACCTTGCCCAGCGCGGAGTGATCGCCACCACGCCCTTTGGCAATATCGTGAAACAAAGCAGCTAAATACAACAAATGGGGTGCATCAAACTCGGTAAATAGTTCGCTACAAAGTGGAAACTCATGTTTGAGCTCAAGTTTTGAAAAGCGGCGTAAATTAGCTAATACATTAAGAATATGTTCATCGACGGTGTAAACATGAAATAAGTCATGTTGCATCTGCCCAATAATTTTACCGAATGCTGGAATGTAACTGCCCAGAATGCCGTAGCGATTCATGGCGCGTAGCGCGTGATTAACGCCGTTGGCTTGTAATAATATCTCTATGAAGCGTTTTTTATTTTGAGGGTTTTGTCGAAAATCACGATTGACTAAATTTTTGACGCGTTGCAAATTGCGCAACAGTGTTACGCCCATGCCAGTAAGTTCTGGGTGTTGTTGTAATAGTAAAAATGCCTCAAATATTGCAGATGGCTGTTGTTGTAATAAACGTGCAGTTTTGGCTTCAAGTAATTGATTGTGAGATTCAAAATGTGCGTTAATCGTTTGAATGAGCGGTGGTTTAACTTCGAGCATTTGCTGTAATAATTTAAGCAAAATTTCATTCATTAAGTTTACAAACTTAACGCTACGGTAGTAGCTTTGCATTAGTTGTTCGCTGGCGCGTTTGCGAGGGGTATTAATGTAGCCCAGTGTACAGGCTAATTCATTTTGAAAGTCAAACAGCAACCTATCTTCACGTCGTCCACTTAAAAAGTGCAGGCGTATGCGTAGCGATTGCAACTTTATTTCATGATGTCTAATCTGGCGTGCTTCAAGTTTTGTGATGACATGATGTTTTACGAGTGTGGTCCAGAGGCTGTTCACATTAGATTGTGAGCCGGCATGTAACTGCAAACTCTGTGCAAGCCACGCAATCATGTGTAGATCGCGTAATCCACCAGGACTTTCTTTGATGTTGGGTTCTAAATTGTAGGCCGTGTCATTAAACTTTGCATGTCGTTGATCTTGTTCTTTCAGTTTTTCTGCAAAAAAATTGACGGTATTTAGGTTGCTTTTTACCTCGCCCAAAAAGGTTTGATAAAGCGCTTTGTTACCTGATATTAGTCGCGATTCTAATAAATTGGTTTGTACCGTAATATCTTTCTTTGCTTCCAAGATACATTCATTTAAATTACGTACGCTATGACCAACAGTTAAGCCTAGATCCCACATCAAGCCTATCAGTAACTCAATGCCATGATTTAATGTGTCGCTATCTTTGATGTGATCGGGCAATAATATGAGCAGATCAATATCCGAGTGTGGATAAAGCTCAGCTCGTCCATAACCACCCACTGCGATTAAACAGCAGCCTGAATCGATGCGTAATTCTGCCCATATTTCTGCAAGCAGTTGGTCAATGAGCTTGCAGTGTTGTTTGAATAGTCTAGTGGTGTTTGGATGCTCGGAAAAATGTGTTTTTAATGCTACAAACCCATTTTTAAGCAATTGGCGCCATAATGCAATTTTATGTTTTTCAACTTCGATTGATTTAGGTTTTGTTTGCATTTGTATGATGCGCCATCAAGATTTTTGTTAAATGATTACAACTTGGAATTGATTCCTTATTTCAGGATAAAGTCTGGCATAGGTGGCGTGCCGTTTGATAATGTCATCACTTCATAACCGTTTTCTGTGACTAAAATCGTGTGTTCCCATTGCGCAGAAAGGCTGCGATCTTTCGTTACAATCGTCCAGCCATCAGGCATTTGTTTAATATCGCGTTTGCCTGCGTTAATCATCGGCTCAATAGTAAACATCATCCCTGCTTGTAATTTAAGCCCCGTGCCAGCTTTTCCGTAGTGCAATACTTGCGGATCTTCGTGGAATTTTTTACCAATACCATGGCCGCAAAATTCACGTACAACACTGTAGCCGCTTTTTTCAGCAAAAGTTTGAATTGCATAGCCAATATCGCCTAGTGTTGCGCCTGGTTTGACTTTTGCAATACCTATCCACATGGCTTGATATGTGATTTCACACAAACGCTTGGCCTGAGTCGATACCTCGCCTACATAAAACATGCGGCTGGTATCACCATGATAACCATCTTTGATGACGGTAATATCGATGTTCACTATGTCACCGTTTTTTAATACTTTGTCGCTAGGTACGCCGTGGCAAATTTGCTGATTGATTGAGGTGCAAATGGATTTTGGATAAGGTTTATGTCCGCCAGGGGCGTAATTTAACGGGGCTGGAATCGTTTTTTGCACATCCACCATGTAGTCGTGACATAGTTTATCAAGCGCATCGGTCGTGATGCCATGCACAACGTACGGAGTAATAAAATCAAGCACTTCGGAGGCGAGCTTGCCTGCGATGCGCATTTTTTCAATGTCTTGCTGGTTTTTAATCGAGATAGCCATGAGAAGTAGTGTGAAAGGTTGTGATAGTTGATTTTAACATAGCCGGCGGGTCGATGCTGAATGCCCTTGGCTGTTTTGGCTTTAATGATTAAAACTAAAACTTGGGTTACGCTTATTTAGTGGTCAAAATAAAACAAAAGTATGGATAATCATACTTTAATGGTGTTGTTTCTGTTTTAGATTGTAAGTTTTAAGATGTAAGATACGAAAATACCTGAGGAGGATTGTAGATGGCATCTGTACCTGTAGAGTTAGCCGCAAGAGACATTAACGCATGGGTGGATTATATTAGTACTGCAGCAATTCCTGTGCTTAAGCTTACCGCACGAGAACTCGGTCAATTGCAAAAAGATGAAGATAATACTAGTGCGCGCGCCGTTGCCGCAGTTGTGCACCATGACCCCATGATGGTGTTCAAAGTATTAAGCTACTCACAAAAACACAAAGGCAGAAGTCAGTTACAGGATTTAGTTGAAGTCGAGCAAGCCATTTTAATGATGGGGACTTCTGCATTTTTTCGTAATATTTCTCCTACGCCTTTGGTTGAAGATACACTTAAAGCCAATTTACAAGCATTGACGCATCTGCTCAGGCTTATTCGACGTGCACACCGTGCCGCTAAGTTTGCCGCAGAGTGGGCGGCACATTTAATGGATTTACATGCTGAAGAAGTGCTCATTGCCGCCTTGTTGCACGATCTGTCAGAAATGCTTATGTGGTGCTACGCGCCAGATAAAATGAACACAATGTGTGCAATGCAGATGGCAGATAAAACGTTGCGCAGTAAAGCGGTACAGCAAGAAGTATTAGGTTTTAAATTGCAGGAATTGCAACAAAGAATAGTCGAGGTATTTCAGCTACCCCCATTGCTTTCCAAGTTGATGCAAGATGAGGCCTCTCAAGAGCAGCGCGTTCTGAATGTAAGATTTGCCGTTAATTTAGCTCGCCATTCGGCTAACGGATGGGATGATGCCGCGCTACCTGACGATTATCGTGACATTGCGCAGTTTCTTCGTATGGATGTCGATAAAGTAATGCGCGTGATAGGCGTGCCAGCAAATATTTAGGGTTTAAAATACAGCGCTAGCAATCTTGAGTGGGATTTGTTATTGTACAAATGTATTTTCGGCAATAGGGCCATCTGTTCAGGTTGGTGCCAGCATCATGCATGCATTTAGACGCTTTTTGCCAGAAGGATTTTCTGTTAACCCTCGACATTTAATCTTGGCGGGAGGCGCTGCGGGCATCTCTGCAGCATTCAACACACCGTTAGCTGGTATTGTATTTGCTATCGAAGAGCTAGGTCGACGCTTTGAGCAAAAAACCAATGGCGTGGTCATTACCGCAATTGTATTGTCTGGCCTAGTGTCAATCTCCCTACAAGGTAATTACACTTATTTTGGTCAGCTGGCTGTAGGTATTATCGATAAAAAAATAATCATACCCGTGATTGTCTGTGGCTTGGTGTGTGGTGTGCTGGGAGGTGTTTTTAGTCGTACGCTTATCGAGTCCTCTGGCTCTTTGACGGGGAGGGTGGGCAGATTTCGTAATTTACACCCGCTATGGTGGACTGGATTCTGCGGGTTAATGGTAGCCTTATTAGGCGCTGTTAGTGCCGGATCCGCACATGGGTCGGGTTACTTATTTACCCGTGAGATGCTTAATGGAGATATTGCCGAGACATGGCAGTACGCGCCCATTAAGTATCTTGCTACTATTTTTACCTATCTTAGCGGTGTCCCTGGCGGTATATTTGCACCATCGCTTGCTATTGGTGCCGGAATTGGCAATGATCTGTTGCCCTTATTCGGAAATTTACATTCAAATACAGCTATCTATGCGCTTTGTATGGCAGGGTTTCTCGCGGCGGTAACGCAAGCTCCTCTCACCTCGTTTATCATCGTCATGGAGATGATTGATGGCCATGAGATGGTGACCAGCTTAATGGCGGTTGCCATGATCGCCTCTATTATCTCCAAAATATTTAGCAAGCCACTTTATGCTACGCTCGCGGAGACTCAAATGTCCCGTATTTCAGCTGTTAAATCTACGTAACACCTCACCTTGATAATTTATATTAATACTTTGGCGTAATTTATTCGCCCTATATAGCCACGGGTGGCGATAGCTTGCAATGGATAATTCCCGGCGTGTCATAAATTGCAATTGTAAAAAACTAATTTGTACAAATATATTATCGGCTGTAGAATGAACCCTAAAGTCATCACAACGGTGAGGGTTGATGTAGTGAAAATCCTGTTAGTCGTATTGCTGATGATTACATCTTCAGCATGTGCTAATCAAAAAATATGGGTAGCGCCACCAGTATTGGCACAATCTGCAAGTATGGACCTGGTGTGCTAAACGATCGGCCGTGGTATTAGTTGCCATCGTTTTACTAAAGAGTCGTGGTTAGCAGCGCGGCACGATTCATACAAAATTTATAAATAAAAACAATTTAGATAAATGCATTATTAAACTAATAAATACTGATTGTTCAGTGTTCATACGTAGCTAATCGCGATGACGCATAGTCAGTTAAATAAGAAGTTGGAGGTCATAGATTGACGATTCAAAGAGACCGTGAGTCAAACTTGTTTAACACTCAAGTAGTAAATAAAAATACGATAGCTTTATTCGGCGAGGTGCTTGCTGACGTGTTCCCAGATAGGTCAGTGCTTGGTGGCGCACCGTACAATGTTGCGCGGCATCTTCAGGTGTTTGGCCAACATCCAGTCCTGATTACCAGAACAGGTAATGACGCATTGCGTGATGAATTTTTAGCCGAAATGACACGCTTGGGAATGGATGATTCAGGCGTGCAATTTGACGTAAATCATCCTACTGGTCAAGTAATCGTTGATATAGATGAAAATGGGCATCATTTTGAAATCCTTCCAGACCAGGCTTACGATCACATTCATGCTGGTGTGACTCATTTAATTACGATGAAAATACAGCCGAGCATGGTTTATTTTGGCACATTGGCACAAAGGAGTTTGGAGTCTCGCCTAGCTTTGGATATGTTTCTAAGTGAAACAAAAAGTCCACGTTTTTTGGATATCAATTTACGTAAACCCTGGTACGACAAACACATTATCAGGCGCTCGTTATTGAGAGCGGATATTGTAAAAATAAATGAAGAAGAGCTGCTGGTAGTCGCCGAACTGCTAAAACTTCCCGGTAACTGTGGTCTAGAGCATGGATTAGGCTTGATTGAGAGATTTAATCTAGATTATCTCCTAGTTACTTGCGGTGCTGACGGTGCATGGATGCTGACCAGGGATGGCACGGAAACTCGCGCACAGGGTCATGAGCTGCAAGGTAGTTTGGTCGATACAGTCGGTGCTGGTGATGGCTTCTCTGCGGTCTGCATGCTGGGGCTGCTTGCAAACTGGCCGGCAGCATTAATGCTGGAAAGAGCCAATGCATTTGCCGCAGCGCTGTGCGGCATTAGAGGCGCGGTGCCGGATAGCCTTGATTTCTACCGCGCATTCTTTCAGGATAACCCATGCTGATGAAGCAAACCGGTCAGAAGGAGCGCGCACTTTACATTCTCATGATCAGTGTGCATGGTTTAATTCGGTTTCGTGACATGGAGCTTGGACGCGATGCTGATACGGGTGGGCAAACAACGTATGTCGTAGAGTTAGCCAAAGCGCTGGCTAAACATCACAAAGTGGGCAAAGTTGATTTGCTGACCAGACTGATCGACGATTCATCCTTATCATCCGACTATGCGCAACCAGAGGAAAAGTTTGATGAAGGGGTGCGTATTATTCGCCTGCCTTGTGGTCCGAAAAAGTATATCCGTAAAGAATTGTTATGGCCGCATCTAGACCAAATTGTAGATAAAACCCTGCATTTTTTGCGTCAGCAAGGCCGTCTTCCAGATCTAATTCACTCACATTATGCCGATGCGGGATACATTGGAAAGCAACTCTCAACGTTACTTGGCATTCCTTTGATTCATACTGGACATTCGCTTGGTCGCCCCAAGCGATCACGCTTGCTGGCCAGTGGCCGTAAGCAAAGTGCTATCGAACGGCAGTTTAATTTCGAACGTCGTATTGCAGTGGAAGAAGATGTCATTCAGCATGCCTCCATGGTGGTCACTAGTACACGTCAGGAGATTGACGAGCAATATGGCATGTATCAGAACCATGCTCCGCAACGATGCAGCGTAATCCCGCCAGGTACCGATACCTCACGTTTTTCACCTGGTGGCAGAAAGAAAATCAATTCTCAGCTGCAGGCTAAAATAGATCGTTTTTTATGTCAGCCCGAAAAACCTATCATTCTGTCTATTTCACGTCCGGTACTGCGTAAAAACCTGACAGGACTGCTTGCCGCGTACGGAGAAGACTCACAACTGCAAGCTGCCGCCAATCTGGTGATTGTCGCCGGTGTGCGAGAGGATATCCGCGACTTGGAAGCGTCGCAGCAGACGGTGATGAATGATATTTTACTCGACATTGATCGCTATGATTTGTGGGGTAAAGTCGCAATTCCCAAGCATATTACGCAGGAAGATTTACCTGAATTGTATCGGTTAGCGGCTCATAGGCACGGTGTTTTCGTCAACCCGGCAATGACGGAACCGTTTGGATTGACGTTGATTGAGGCCGCAGCAAGCGGTCTGCCATTTGTGGCCCCGGATGATGGTGGACCAAGGGACATTGTAGCTAACTGCCGAAATGGATTATTGGCCAATACGCTGGAAAGCACTGCCATTGCCGCAGCAATCAATCATGCACTGTCAGACAGGAAGCAGTGGAGAGCGTGGGCAAAGAATGGCATTATCAATGTGAAGCATCATTACAGCTGGGATGCGCATGTTGAAAAATACATGAAGGAAATTAATCAATTGTTACATCGGGATCGCAAACGCATGCGTCGCCAACAGGCAATCGCGCTAAATTCAAAATCGCCTATGCCCTTAGTTAAAATGATGCTGATCAGTGATATTGACAACACCTTGATCGGTGATAAGAAGGGACTGGCGGCGTTAATACTCTGGTTGCGTCGCAATGCAGGCACTTTGGGCTTTGGCGTTGCAACTGGACGCTCGCTGGAAAGTACTGTGGATATACTGAAAAAACATCGCGTGCCTTTACCCGATATACTGATTACATCGGTAGGGAGTGAAATCAATTATGGCCCAAAATTGATTCCGGATCTAGGTTGGGCAAACCATATCCGCCATTTGTGGCGTCGCGAAGATTTAGTGAAAGCAATGCTCGATGTTCCAGGCCTTAAATTGCAGGCGCAAGAAAATCAACGTGAATTCAAGTTGAGCTATATTGTCGATCCTGATCAGTTGCCTCCTTTAGAACAGATTTATCATCATTTACATGAGCGGAATCTGCACGCACAGCTCATTTACTCAAGTAATGAGTTTTTTGATATTTTGCCGGTGCGCGCCTCAAAGGGACACGCCATTCGATACCTTGCCTACAAGTGGGGGTTGCCTTTGAAGAGTTTTCTGGTGGCGGGGGACTCAGGTAATGACAGCGAAATGCTGGTTGGCGATACGCTGGCGGTCGTGGTGAGTAACCATACGCCTGAACTTGAATCTTTACGTGGCCTGGAGCAGATTTATTTTGCTGATGGGCGTTGTGCTACAGGCATATTGGAGGGGCTTGCCCACTATGGTTTTGGTGGTGATAGTGAAGCCCGTGAGAAAGTAGAGGTCATTGTCCATGTATGAACAAATTTCACACTCGCTACTCAATGATGTGCTGATTGCGCTGAAACCAGAAATAAAATACCAGAAATTACAGCATTTTTATACGCGCTTGGGCGCTAATTTTTATGCCATTCATTCATTATTCTGTTCACTTTACGGCGACCGTCCGGATTTCAAAAAGCAGATGTTGCACCTTGTGGAAACGATGGCGCGTCAATATATACGCAGACCCGCGCATCTTAAAAAAACTGATTTGGCACGAGAAAAAGATCATAATTGGTTTCTGAGTCAGCAGTGGGTGGGCATGGCGCTTTATTGTGATGGATTTGCCGATGACTTAAAAGGGGTGCAGTCAAGATTAAACTACCTGCAAGATTTAGGCGTTAATCTGGTACATATCATGCCGATTTGCGATTGCCCTGAAGGCAAGAGCGATGGCGGATATGCAATACGCGACTTCCGTAAAGTTGACAGTCGTTTCGGCACACTTAAAGATCTGGATGAGCTGGCTGCCAATCTGCGAAAACGAGATATGCTATTAACGCTGGATGTTGTGATGAATCATACCTCTGACCAGCATGAGTGGGCACAGAAAGCGCGCGCAGGCGACAAAGCTTTCCAGAATTATTATTTCACCTTTGACGACCGACAAACGCCGGACATATTTGAGGAGTCCATGCCGGAGGTATTCCCTGAAACTGCACCGGGCAACTTTACCTGGGATGCGGTAATGGGTAAATGGGTGATGACGGTGTTCAACAGTTATCAATGGGATTTGAACTATAGAAATCCTGCCGTTTTCATTGAAATGCTGGATATTATTCTGTTCTGGGCTAATCATGGTGCTGACATTCTGCGTCTAGATGCCGTGGCATTTCTTTGGAAGAAGATGGGCAGTAGCTGTCAGAATGAGCGCGAGGCGCATCAGATATTACAATTGATGAAAGACTGTTGCCAAGTCACAGCCCCTGGCGTCCTGTTTATCGCCGAGGCTATTGTTGCGCCCACTGAAATTATTAAATACTTTGGTGAGGATGCCATCAATGCCAAAGAATGTGAGATTGCTTATAATGCGACTTTCATGGCGCTGTTGTGGGAGGCCGTGGCGACAAAAAATACCACGCTACTCAATATAGGCATACATAGTATCCCGGAAAAGTTAGAGCGTGCGACTTGGCTCAACTACGTGCGTTGTCATGATGATATTGGCTGGGGATTCAGTGATGCTGATATTATTGCAGCTGGTTATGACCCTCAGTTACACCGCCGCTTTTTGGTCGATTATTTCACCGGTAGCCATGAAGCTTCCCAAGCTAAAGGACTCGCGTTTGGCAAAAATGAAAAAACTGGCGATGCGCGCATTTCCGGCGCACTGGCCTCGCTTGTCTCGCTCGAAAGTGCGCTGGAAAACAATGATGCCGAGGCCATTGATGCCGCCATTAAGGTTATTTTACTGCTGCATAGCATGATATTTGCGTTTGGAGGAATTCCACTGCTCTACTACGGTGATGCCATCGGAACGCTCAATGATGATGCTTACCTTAATGATGAAAATAAAAGTAACGATAATCGCTGGATGCACCGTCCAAAAATGGATTGGGATAAAGCCGCTAGAAGAAAGCAGCCAGGTACGACAGAGTATCGGTTATTCAATGCCATCAAAAAAATGATCAGCGTCAGGAAAGAGATTTCAGCTTTTGCTGACCGGAATAATCGTGAGCTATTGCACGTAGATAATATGCATCTCTTTGCATTTTCACGATTTGATCAAACTATTAGCCAATCCAGAGTTTTGGTAATCGGTAACTTTGACACGGAGCCCCAATCGCTCGCATTGGAGCCGATGCGACGCTTGGGTTTTTTTCAGTACGATACGGTTAAAGACTTATGTTCAGGGGAAACATTATCTTTATTGGGCGAAGCGCTAATGATTCCAGCGCTGTCTTTTTACTGGTTTCAGACCTGATTGGCGATTAAAGCGACACCACGCCTTGCGTAGGTGCGTTGGCTGACATTTTTATATGAAGAGAGATAACGGCGTGATGACTACATCTAATATATTGACCAATACCAACGACGCTGCGTTAGAAGCACTTAAGTTGTTCCGCATCATTTTTAAATCTGCCAACCAGCATTTTCATAAAATTGAAAAAGCCGTTGGTGTTGGCGGTGCCTCGCTCTGGGCGCTAGCAGAAATTGTAGACAATGAAAATCTGACAGTCTCAGGCCTGGCCAAGGCAATGTCAGTACACCAGTCAACGGCGAGTAACTTAATAGAAAAGCTTGAAACGAATGGTTATGTTATCCGCACGCGCAGCGTTGAAGATAGGCGTTTAGTTTATTTGTCGTTAACAGAGCAGGGACGAGAGATCATGGCTAAGGCTCCGCCACCTTATCGCGGCATTTTGCCAGATGCACTGATGCGACTTAATCCGGAAACTTTGGTTGAGTTGAATCAGCACTTGTCTGAGCTTGTATCGAATATTGAGCTCAAGCTGGAAAAAAGTGCATTTGAACCACTTGGTGCTACGTAATCTATTGTAGATTACAGACAAATATAGATGTTGCTGTTATGCCAACCCATTTTTAGATATCCACTTCAAGACAAACGGGTATTTTGACTAACCAGTTCGCTCATTAACGGAGAATTATGCAGGATATACTCAATTATTTTATTTTTGGTAATACTCTTTTAAATTATCTGTCAGCGTTGGGAATCTTTATCGGTGGGGCAGCTATCGTTTATATATTCAAGAGATACGTTTTAAATCGACTAAAAAAATTGGCTGCAGCAACAGATACTTTAATTGATGATTTTTTAATAAATACCATTGAGAGATTTCTAATCCCAATTATTTATTTCGGCGTTTTTTACCTTACGCTGCATACATTAGATCTTTCAGATGGTTTTAAACATGGATTAGGAGTTGCTGCCATTATCCTGATTACCTTGATTGTGGTAAGTGCAGTGATATCGGCAGTTAATTTTGGACTTCAATCCTACTTAAATAAATCGTTAGATTCAGATGGCGGAGCAAGGCAACTTAAAGGGATAAGCGGGCTTATCAACTTTGCAATCTGGATGATTGCGCTGGTTTTCCTGCTGGATAATCTTGGCGTAAAAATATCGGCGGTCGTTGCAGGACTAGGCATAGGCGGCATTGCGGTTGCCTTGGCAGCTCAAGCCGTTCTTGGCGATTTATTTAGTTACTTCGTCATCTTTTTCGACAAGCCTTTTGAGATTGGAGATTTCATCATCATCGGCGACAAAATGGGCGTTGTAGAGCATGTCGGAATCAAGACGACCAGAATACGGGCGCTTGGCGGGGAGCAACTGGTTTTTTCAAATACTGATTTAACCAATTCGCGCGTGCACAACTTTAAAAAAATGGAACGGAGAAGAGTCGTTTTTAAATTGGGCGTCACTTATCAAACATCCTCGGAGAAGTTAAAAGCTATTCCCGATATCGTTAAAAACGCCATTGGAGCACAACAAGATGCGACTTTTGACAGAGGGCATTTTGCATCTTATGGCGATTTCAGTTTGAACTTTGAGTTTGTTTATTACGTGACAGGCGCAGACTATAATAAATACATGGATGTGCAGCAGGTGATCAACCTCACCGTATTTGAAGCATTTGAAGCAGAAGGCATTGAGTTTGCGTATCCGACACAAACTGTTTTTGTCCATAAGCATCAACCTTAGTTCAGGCTTATTTGTCCTTGAATAATGATTGTGCTGGCAAATTCAATGGCTTAATGCTATCATTTTGTCTTTGCAAATTTAGCAAAAATTATGTGCGTCTGTTGTTAAGCGATATGTTAATCAATAGACCATGTATAAAATTTACACACAACCCATTCAGGGGTGCTTTGGTTTAGGTCTAAATAAGGCTTAATTTACAAAGTGTTTTTGGAGTTGTGTGAATTCATAACCCTTTTGAAAAGAGAAACATTATGTCAGTCACTATGCGTGATATGTTAGAAGCCGGCGTTCACTTCGGCCATCAAACCCGTTACTGGAATCCAAAAATGGCACCGTTTATTTTCGGTGATCGTAACAAGATTCATATCGTCAACCTTGAAAAAACACTACCAATGTTTGAAGATGCACTTAAGCATGTGCGTACATTGGCGGCTAACAAGGGTCGTATTTTATTCGTAGGTACTAAACGCCAGGCACGCGATATTGTAAAAGAAGAGGCTAGCCGTGCTGGTTGTGCTTATGTAAATCACCGTTGGTTAGGCGGTATGCTCACTAACTTTAAAACTGTTAAACAATCAATCAAACGCCTGCATGATTTTGAAGCGATGTTGCTAGATGGTAGCATCGAAAAATTTGGTAAAAAAGAAGCCTTGGGTTACAAGCGTGAAGTTGAAAAACTAGAGCGTTCTATTGGCGGCATCAAAGAAATGGGCGGCTTACCAGACGCTATCTTCATTATTGACGTTGGTCATGAAAGTGGTGCAATTACTGAAGCAGCCAAATTAGGCATTCCAGTGATTGGCATTGTGGATACTAACAACTCACCTGATGGCATCGCTTATGTGATTCCAGGTAACGATGACTCTAGCCGTGCAATTCGTTTATATGCGCGTGGTATTGCTGATGCAGTATTAGAGGGTCGTAGTTCTGTGATTACTGAGATTGTTAAGTCGGCTAACGAAGAAGTCGCTGAAGTCGTAGCAGAGTAATTGATCTAATCATAAAAGGGGCTTAGAGCCCCTTTTTGATTTTAACAATTTAGAATATAAAATACATAATTAAATCAAATTATTAGACTACATTTTTAATGTAGTTTATTGAAATTAAGGAGCTTAAAATGGCTGAAATTACCGCAAGCATGGTAAAAGAATTACGTGAGCGCACTGATGCGCCTATGATGGATTGTAAAAAAGCTTTAACTGAAGCTGAAGGTGACATGACGCGCGCTGAAGAAATCTTACGTGTTCGTTTTGGTAACAAAGCAAGCAAAGCTGCGGGTCGTGTTGCAGCTGAAGGTACGGTTGGCATCAGTATTAGTGCCGATGGTAAAACTGGCGCGATGGTTGAAGTGAATTCAGAAACAGACTTTTGTGCTAAAAATGAAGATTTTTTAAAATTCGTGAATGAACTAGCTGATGTGATTGCAGTAAGTGATGCAGCTGATATTGAAGCTGTTAACGCGCTTGCAATGCGTGGCGCTACGGTAGAAGAAACCCGTGCGCAATTGGTTGGTAAAATCGGCGAGAATATTACACCGCGTCGTTTTGTGCGCCCAGTGGTGCAAGGTAAGCTCTCTAGTTATGTACATGGTAGCAAAATCGGTGTGTTAGTCGATTTAGTGGGCGGTGATGATGCTTTAGCTAAAGATATAGCGATGCATATTGCAGCAGCTAAACCCAAAGCGCTAGATGTTTCTGGCATTGATGCCAGCTTGATTGAAACTGAGCGCCGTGTTGCAATTGAAAAAGCAAAAGAAGCGGGCAAGCCAGAGGCGATGTTAGAAAAAATTGCTGACGGTACTGTGCAAAAGTTCTTAAAAGAAGTAACTTTATTAAGCCAAGCTTTTGTTAAAGATGACAAATTAACCATTGAGCAATTGCTTAAATCAAAGGGTGCAACTGTCGCATCATTCACCATGTACACAGTGGGTGAAGGCATTGAAAAGGCAGTTGTTGATTACGCTGCTGAAGTTGCAGCTGCAGCAAAAGTTTAATTGGAGGTTGCGGTAACGCAATTGGTTGCCAGATAACCACAAAAATGGATTAAGCCTCACGCTTAGTCCATTTTTTTTAGTGAAAATCAGTTAAAAACCCGTCATTCTTAGGTTTAATTTTGTGCCTAAGTACGTCATTTTATGCTTAAATAAGCAAACTTTAAATTAGAGGAATCCTCGTGTCTGCACCAGCCTATAAGCGCATTTTACTTAAACTTTCTGGCGAGGCTTTAATGGGAGATGATGCTTATGGTATCAATCGCGCTACCATTACTCGTATTGTGAATGAAATCAAAGAGGTCGTCGATTTAGGCGTGCAAGTAGCCGTAGTGATCGGCGGCGGTAATATTTTCCGTGGCGTGGCTCCAGCAGCAGAGGGAATGGATAGGGCGACAGCAGACTACATGGGCATGTTGGCTACTGTGATGAATGCAATGGCGTTGCAAGATGCAATGAAAAATATCGGTTTAAATGCGCGTGTGCAATCTGCTTTAAGCATTGAGCAAGTGGCAGAACCTTATATCCGCGGTAAAGCTATTCGCTATTTAGAAGAAGGGCGTGTAGTAATTTTTGGCGCGGGTACTGGTAACCCATTTTTTACTACAGATACTGCTGCCGCATTGCGAGGTATGGAGATGAATGCTGAGATTGTGATAAAAGCCACTAAAGTTGATGGCGTTTATACTGATGATCCGAAAACGAATCCAGAGGCCATGCGTTACAAAACGCTAAGTTTTGATGAGGCTATTATTAAAAATCTTAAAGTAATGGATGCGACAGCGCTGACCTTGTGTCGCGATCAAAAATTACCGATCTCTGTGTTTAGTATTTTCAAACAAGGCGCATTAAAAAGAGTGATAATGGGCGAAGATGAAGGTACTAAAGTATTACCTTAATCATGACCCATCAGTAGAAAAATTTAAGAAGTAATGTTGGAGAAATAAATGCTTGAAGATATTAAAAAAACTGCAGAACAGAAAATGCAAAAATCATTAGAGTCACTTAAAAATGATTTAGCTAAAATCCGTACAGGTCGCGCACATGTTGGTTTGTTAGATCACGTGATGGTGGAGTATTATGGTTCTATGGTGGCGGTAAATCAGGTGGCAAACGTTAATTTAGGTGACGCACGCACAATCAATGTTCAGCCTTATGAAAAAAATATGATTGGCAAAGTAGAAAAAGCGATTCGTGATTGCGATTTGGGCTTAAATCCAGCCACTAATGGTGATTTAATTCGCGTGCCAATGCCAATGCTGACAGAAGAGCGTCGCCGTGATTTAACTAAAATTGTACGTACAGAAGGGGAAGGCGCAAAAGTTGCGATCCGTAATGTGCGTCGTGATGCAAATGATACGCTTAAGAAATTGATTAAAGACAAAGAAATCTCAGAAGATGACGAGCGTCGTGCGCAAGATGATATTCAAAAAGCGACGGATAAAGCAGTGGCTGATGTCGATAAAATGCTGCAAGTTAAAGAAACAGATTTGATGGCGGTTTAGTGTTGGATCTTGATTTAGCAAAAATAACACATTTTCAATACGAAGCCTCAAGCCTCGAAGATATGGAGTCTTGATTTGGGTCTATTCAACAGCGCTACGCAGCGTGTCCCTGAGGTTGCAGCAATTCCTAAGCACATTGCAGTCATTATGGATGGCAATGGTCGCTGGGCACGTAAGCGTCTTTTGCCGCGCATAGCTGGGCATAAACGCGGCGTTGAAACCGTGCGTGATTTAGTTAAGCAATGTGTGCAACTAAAAGTGGAGTATTTAACATTATTTGCATTTAGTAGTGAAAACTGGCGCAGACCCACAGAAGAAGTGTCGTTCTTAATGGGCTTGTTTATGAGCGCGCTTAAACGAGAAGTGGTGAAGCTGCATCAAAACAATATCAAGCTGGTGATGATTGGTGATCGCAGCCGTTTTGACGCGGCACTGATTACTCAAATTAATGAATCTGAAAAGCTGACAGCCAATAATACCGGTTTGATTTTGACAATCGCGGCTAATTATGGTGGTCGATGGGATGTGTTGCAAGCCGTTAACAAAATGCAGCAAGCGGCACCTCAGCTAACTGGGCATTATCAAGAAGAGCATTTAACACCGCATTTGTCGATGAGCTATGCACCGGAGCCTGATTTATTTATACGCACTGGCGGCGAAAAAAGAATAAGCAATTTTTTATTATGGCAGCTGGCTTATTCTGAACTTTATTTTACCGATACCTTATGGCCAGACTTTAATGAGGTTGCATTTAATTTGGCAATTCAATCTTATCAACAGCGTGAGCGCCGTTTTGGCCGCACTAGCGAGCAGCTTTCAGAACCTAAAAATTAGGTTTGTTATATTCGCTTTCTATTTCCCAATAATATTCAACTAAGCTAAAAGTCTATAAAGATGCTGAGAACACGAGTTATTACCGCTACCGTACTTATTGTTGGAATTTTAACGGCACTTTTTTTAGCCTCAGTTAAAACTTGGGCTATTCTCACGCTAGCGATCATTTTAATCGGTGTTTGGGAGTGGTCCGATTTAATTAAACT
>JAURWJ010000092.1 GCA_030655015.1 Methylotenera sp.
ACTTGTGGTGCGGCGGCATACTGCTGAGGCGCATAGTTGGCGTAATGTGCCGGTGCTTGCGATGTAAAGTTGCGGCTGATGCGTACCTTTTCACCGTCTTCTGTGAGTTCAAGCTCAGAAATGCCAGATGCTTCGACAAGATCAATTAATTTTTTAAGTTTGCGTAAATCCATAGTAACCCCTAATTAAAACTGACTATTATTATTTTAAGAACGATTGATATGATTGATAGCGTAATCAAGCGCTAATGTGTAGCCATGCGCCCCTAAACCGCTGATAACGCCAACAGCAATATCAGTGAAATAAGAGTGATGGCGAAATGCTTCACGTGCATAAACATTGGATAAGTGCACCTCGATAAACGGGACTTTAACAGCACTGAGTGCGTCGCGCATGGCAACTGATGTGTGTGTGAACGCAGCTGGGTTAATAATGACAAAATCAATCTTTTTAAACGCAATTGACTGAATTTTAGTGACAAGTTCAGCTTCCGCATTACTTTGAAATGTTTCTAACTCAACCTGAGCCAATTGCGCTTGTGTTACGAGTGTTTTGTTGATGCTTTCAAGCGTTGCGTTGCCATAATGCTCCGGCTCACGTAACCCTAATAGATTAAGATTGGGACCATGCAACACTAAAATAGATTTAGCTGGCATGATAAACCGCCTGTTTGAGATACTTGTTGCCTAATTTACAAAAATTCATAGTCGCAAGTTTGCCGAAGTTAATGCGTTTTGTCCAGCTACTTTGGTGTAATTAAGCGA
The DNA here is from genome assembly GCA_030655015.1 of Methylotenera sp. Lineage (GTDB taxonomy): Bacteria > Pseudomonadota > Gammaproteobacteria > Burkholderiales > Methylophilaceae > Methylotenera. The sequence goes on from JAURWJ010000092.1 coordinate 765, forward strand.
AATTATATGAGGTATCGCTATCACTATATTGATAGTATTGGGCATTAAAAACTGGCGGTTATTGCGATAATAAAGGGTTTATTGCGGCCTCAAGTAGCGATTTAGTAATGCGGCCAAAATAAGTGTTAATCACTTTGCCATCAGTGTTAATAACCACGGTATAGGGTAACACGCTTTTGTCATTGCCTAGTCGTCCGCTTAAGTCTGTCTCTGGGCTATCCGCAACAAAAATCGGGTAGCTGACAGGGGAAGCTTGCAAAAATTCCTGCACTAAATTGAGTTCATCCAGGGCAAGACCCAATACCACTACGTTTTTATGCTGATATTCTTGGTGCAATTGAGTCAGCTCAGGCATTTCTTCTCGGCACGGTGGGCACCAGGTTGCCCAAAAATTAAGCACAATAATTTTGCCCTGATACTGCTTCAGGTTTTGTGGTTTACCTTCTGTGTTAATGAAGGCGGTGGTAAAAAGCGCGTCCGCTGCAATGTTGGCGTTATTGTTAATGGCATTGGCCGGGTAGAAGGCGCGTATCGCTAAGCTCAAGCTGATCATGACCAAGATGATGCCTAAGCTAGCAAGAAATTTTCTTAATAGGCTCATTTTAACACTCTATGGTTTCAGGTAAGCAACTGCCGCGCTGGTTGAGTGTTAGCAAAAAATCGTCTGCATTTTGGTAACCGACTACTTTCAGGTTTGATTCCTCTTCTGATTTAGCATTAAAAAAGAGAATGCCAGGCGGCCCGAATAGACTGAATTTTTTTAACAAGGCTTTGTCGTCATCATTGTTTTCAGTCACATCTACTTGTAATAACACCGTATCTTTTAGCGCGGTTTGCACGCGGGAATCACTAAAGGTAAATTGTTCCAGCTCTTTGCAAGACACGCACCAGTCTGCATAAAAATCAAGCATCACAGGCTTGCCTTTCGCTGCTAGGAGTTGGCTTTCAAGGTCGGTGAGGTTTCTAACGCGGTTAAACTGTAGTGCGCTTTGTTGGTGTGTGCTGTTGGTTTTTGCCAGCAAGCCACCTAATGGCTCAAGTGGTGATTTAGCGTTTGATAAAGCGCCAATCAGCATGGCTAAGCCTGCTACCAGCAACATAATGGCGATGCCTTTCCAGAACTTGAGGGCTGGTTTGGCGTCGGCGGGGAGGTTATCTAATGCGTGCATAAAAATTGCGGGCACAATTAACAAGGCCGCCCATAGCGCCATTTGTACACTCACTGGAATAACCGGTGCAATTAGCCACACCGCAACGCCCAACATGAGCACGCCAAATACGTTACGCACGGCATTCATCCAGTTGCCAACCTTGGGTAATAGCGTGCCAGCGGACGCGCCAATGAGCAGGAGTGGTGTGCCCATGCCGAGAGAGAGTGAAAATAAGGCAACGCCACCGAGCACCACATCATTTGTAGAGCTAATGTAGAGCAATGCACCAGCGAGTGGTGCCGCTACACATGGGCTAATGATTAACGCGGATAATATCCCCATCAGGAAGTCACTGAAAAAGCGTCCGCCTTTGATGCGGTGGCTTAAATTAAACAGGCTATTTTCTAGGCTACTGGGGAGCTTGAGTTCATAAAAGCCAAACATAGACAGTGCGAGTAGTACAAAAATTGATGCGCCAAAGCCCAGTGCCCATGGGGTTTGCAACGCACTACTTAACATTTGCCCAGAAAGCCCAGCGGCAACACCCGCCAAGGTATAGGTTAAACACATGCCCAAGGTATAGGCCAATGACAAATTAAAGGCATGCAGACGTGTTATATGTGCATTTTTACCAATGATGATGGAGGACAAAATCGGAATCATCGGGAACACGCAGGGGGTGAACGCAAGCAACAAGCCGGCGCCAAAAAATCCTAAAATAATGAGCCACCATTTGCCGCTTTTGAGTAAGTCTGCGGCTTTGCTATCGCTACTCAAAGAATTGTTTGTACTTTGTGTGACCGAGTCTGTTGGTGCAGTAGCCTCTGCATTGGTGTTGTTAGAAGTATTATTAGGGGTAATGGTGAAGGTTTTGTGTTGAGGCGCATAACATAGACCTTTTTCGCTGCAGCCCTGATAGGTGGCTTTAACTGTAATAACTTCATTTTGCACGCTTTTAAGCGTAATTATCCCGGTAAAGTCTTGATGGTAAACTTCCATTTTTCCAAAGTTGGGGTCGTTTTTAATATCGCCCGCTGGCAGGCTGATTTCGTGTGGAATAGCGGGCGTTAACACAAATTTTATGCGTTCTTTGTATAAATAATAACCAGGCGCGACGGCGAAGTTAGCAAGAATTTGATGGCTGGATTGCCTAATATCCAGACCAAAAGCGGCATCTGGTGATAAAAATGCATCTTCAGTGCTGTCGGTGAACAAGCCTTTGAGCGTGCTGCCAGCATTCCCTGCGATGCTTACTGGCGCAGATAGGGCTATACATGTGAGCAGTAAAAAATAAAAAATTCGTTTTAACATTGCGGCTTTCAAATAAACAATTGTGCGTTTACCCATTGTAAATAGCGAGGTAAGCCACCATCTACATGGATAGAGATTATTTCAGGAAGTTCATACGGGTGCGCTTTTATAATCGCGGCTTCCAGTGCATCATACTGAGCTTGATTGGTTTTAATGAGCATGGGAACCTCTCTCACGTGTTCTATTTTACCTTGCCATGCATAAATTGATTGGCAAGGGCTCAACAGGTTGATACACGCAGCCAGTTTTTGCGTAATGAGCGTTTCAGCCAGTTGCTTGGCACTCGCCTCATCGGGCATATTGGTTAATACCAGTAAAATAGTTTCAGAATTCAAAATTTAGGGTCATAGATCAAAGGTTATACATCATGCGATTGTTAATAGGTTTAATTTTACTCGCTTTTCCCATTGCCGAGATATGGCTGCTGATAGAATTAGGACAGCATTATGGTTTGTGGTTGTTGCTATATTTAGTCACGATAGGTTTGTTGGGCTTGCAACTGATCCGGGATGAAAAATCATTGTTTTCAGGCCGCATGATGCAAACTTTAAGCGCGGGTGGAAGCCCGATAAAAGCCATGTTTGGCAGTGCGCGTAATATAATCGCGGGTGTATTATTGATTTTACCAGGCGTGATTACTGATATTATTGCGGTTATTTTGTTGCTCATCCCTATTAAAAATAGTCAGCTGCCAAATAATAATCAGCCGTCCTCACCTTATCAAGCAAAGAAAGCGGCCAATGATGATGTGATAGAGGGTGAGTTTCGCCGAGAAGATTAAAAGCACCTCTAAAATACAAGCTTCGTCGCTATGCGTCGTTGCGCCTGAAAAGTTATTTCTCGCATATCAAATATATGCAGCGTCTTAATTTCCCACGCGCGCCTAGCCTAGCTTATCGCACCAATCTGCAACTTTAGCTACTTGGATTGGTGGTGATGCCCTTCACGGGAAAAAGCTTGTGTTTTAGATGTGCCTTTACAATTAAAAATTACCCGAGAATTAAAGCATGACATATCAAATTACCATTCAACCGAGCGGACATTCTTATACCGCAAAAGCCTATGAAACCATATTGGAGTCTGCCATAGAGGCAGGATTTAACCTGCCGTATGGTTGCCGCAACGGTGCCTGCGGCAGTTGCAAAGGCATGGTGCTAAGTGGCGAAGTTGATTATGGCGAGTATGCCGCCAGCGCATTGACGGAGGTGGAAAAAGCGGCAGGCAAGGCTTTATTCTGCTGTGCAAGACCACTGACAGATATCACTATTGAATGTCGGGAAATTAACGCTGGCGTGATTCATCCGCGCATTATCCCCACACGGGTCGAGCGTAAGCTGCAATTATCACATGACGTCATGGCTTTGTTTTTAAAGCTGCCAAGTAACGAGCATTTGCAGTTTTACGCTGGGCAATACATCGAATTTTTGCTTAAAGATGGCAAGCGCCGTGCATTTTCACTCGCCAATGCGCCACATGTGGATAATTTACTCGAGCTACACTTGCGCTTAATTCCAGATGGGCAGTTTACGCAGTATGTGTTCAATGAAATGCCAGACAAAGCCATTTTGCGCATAGAAGCGCCATTCGGTAGTTTTTATTACCGCGATGATTCGACTAAGCCAATCATTATGGTGGCAGGCGGCACAGGCTTTGCACCTCTTAAGGGCATTGTGGAACACATGCTTCACAACAATATCAAACGCAATGTAACCTTGTATTGGGGTGCCAAAACGTTACAAGATCTTTATATGCCTGAATTGCCAACTGCTTGGGCAGAGGCGCATCCGCACATTCAATTCATCCCAGTATTATCTGATGCAACTCCTGAAGACCATTGGCCGGGCCGCACAGGCTTGGTGCATCAAGCGGTATTAGATGATGTAGGGGATTTAAGTGAGTTTGAAGTGTATTGCTGCGGCGCACCCGCAATGGTAGAGGTGGCGCATGTGAGTTTTTTAAACGCAGGTTTGCCTGAAGATGCGTTTTATTCAGATGCATTTAACTATGCGAAGCCATCAAAGTAATCAAACATTAAAGGGCTTCTAAAAATCCAATTTTCGCACCACAGGTGCTCCTGTTTTCTAAGTACTAAAGTGCTTGAGAAATTGTATGTCGCTTGCGGCGTTGCTTACAAAGCATTGCTCCAAGCCATTAACCGCTGTGGCTGGCTCGTGGCGCATGTTTTTAGTGTGGCATAATCAGGTCAACATAGATGCTAGAGCTTACTGAAAATTACGTAATCCGACGACATCTGTAATGATGATTTCCTTGCCATCGACTTCAATGAGTCCGGCATTTTGTAGCCGCAGCATGACGCGTGAGAATGTTTCAGGTGTGATGTTGAGCATAGAGGCGATGGTCAGCTTATTCGCTGGGAGTTTTACGCGTTCTGGGTTCGGGGAGTCGGTGCTGATTTGTAGTAAGTAACCAATCAGTCGTTGGCTGCTGTTTTGTAATGAAATAGATTCAATATCACTGACTAATTGACGATTGCGTGCTGAAATTCCCGCTAACATACGGCGAACGACAGTTATATCGTTATCAAGAATATCAAAAATCGCGTCTCTGCTAATTAATAATACTTTGGTATCTAAAGTAGCTTGCGCATAAATTGGAAAAGAGCGCTCTAAAAACAACACGGCTTCACCAAAGCTTTGACCTGGCTGAATAAGCCCGATGACTTTTTCATCGCCTTGGGGAGAGATGATGCCAAGCTTTATCTGACCTTCTAACAGTAGATAAAATCCGTTTGCTTTATCGCCTCGGTTAAATAGCGTACCACCTCGCGCTATTTCTAGCGATCGTGTACCAGAAGCTAATTGCTCAATTTGGCGTGGCTGTAGTTCTGAGAACATATAAAACGCTGATAAGCGCTGAGCGATTAGTGATGTATTCATGAGTTTTCCTTCCGTTTTCGTGTAAGTTTTATTGTCTACTAATTTACTCAAGTTTCAAAACTTGATTTGGGTCGAGAATTTAAATTCAGGTCCGGTTATTGGGCTGGTGTTTAATGCGCACGCATACTTTTATTTTTATCAAAAATAATTAAACCCATAAAGATATATATTATTTGCATATTTAAATAGATGTGCGTAATATACATCTTAAGAATATAAAGTTCTTTAGTTTTTTTAATTAATCATATTTGTTTGAGGGGGAGCAAAGTTATGAGCGCAAATTTTACAAAGTCGATGGCGCGCAATGTTTTTTTCGGCGGAGGAGTTTTTTTCTTCCTGCTATTTCTCGCGTTAACTTTCGACACCATGAAGGTTTTACCAACACGCGACAATAGTCAAAACATTACGCCCGCAGTAGAGCATGGCAAGAAATTATGGGAAACGAACAACTGTATAGGGTGCCACACCTTGTTAGGTGAAGGCGCCTATTTTGCGCCAGAATTAGGCAATGTTTACAAACGTCGCGGTCCTGATTTCATCAAAGCATGGATTAAAGGTCAGCCAACAGGCGTGCCTGGACGTCGTCAAATGCCGCAATTCAATCTAACTGATAAAGAGTTGGATGATTTAGTGGAGTTTCTCAAATACTCCTCTGAAATCAACACCAATAACTGGCCACCAAACATTGAAGGCTAATCCGTCATTATCTCAGGAGATTATTAAAATGAAATACACGTCTCAGGCAGTGGCGAAGCCTTACTTCATCGCTGCAATTGCCT
>JAURWJ010000078.1 GCA_030655015.1 Methylotenera sp.
ATGACTAAAGATGCTAGCGTATATATTAGGCATATTTACGATTGCATACAGTGGATTAAAGAGTATGCCAAAGTGGGTCAAGAGGAGTTTTATCAAGATAAGAAAACTCAGGATGCGATTATTCGTAACCTGGAAGTTATCGGACAGGCAGTTAAAGACTACGGAACTGATCAACTAATAGCCAATCAACCAGAAATTCCTTGGGCTGAAATCGCTGGTACACGCAATATTCTCGCTCATTAGTATCTTGGTGTTGATAACGAACTCATCTGGAACATTGTTGAATTCGAGTTACCGAGACTAGAGCATGCAATCCTTAATGTAGCCCAAAGGATGGGAATTAGTTTGTAACCTATATTAGAAAGCGTTATTTGCTTACTAACAACCCACCGAGAAGCGCTGCAACAGGCGCTTTTTTTGCATTTGACTGCCTGCTAACCGTAGCCTCATTACTTTGTGAGCTAGGCTCATAAGGTTTATCAAACCAAGGGTCTGTGCTTTTTCTCTTCGCTGGTGTACGTCTTGTCACTGAATCTTCTTGTGGTTTTGCTTGAGTGCCTGAAGGGCTTGATTTACTGCGAGGAGACCGTGACGGTACACTTGGTTTATCAAGCGCAATCACTTCTTTAGGGATTTGGCGCTTAATCAGTTTTTCAATCTCTACGATATACTTTTCTTCATCAGCACTCACAAATGAAATTGCCACACCGCTTGCACCTGCACGGCCAGTACGGCCAATGCGGTGTACATAATCCTCTGGAGCGCTAGGGATTTCATAGTTAATTACCATCGGCAATTCACTGATATCCAAACCGCGCGCAGCGACATCGGTGGCGACTAATGCTGTTACCGTACCTGCTTTAAAAGCATCTAAAGCTTTAATACGTTCTTGTTGCGTTTTATCACCGTGAATCGCGTCAGCGGCAATGCCAACTTTGGCTAAGCTGCGGCTTAAACGGCTCGCGGTAATTTTGGTTTTGGTGAAGATAATGACTTGTTTGGCATCAGCTTCTTTTAGCAGTTGTATCAGCAGTGTTTCTTTATCGGACTGCGCAACTTGATATACTTTTTGTGTGACGTTGTCGTTCGTGGCATTGCTACGTGCGACTTCAATGAGTAGCGGCTTGGTTAAAAATTCATCCGCTAAATTTTTAATCTCGTTTGAGAAGGTAGCTGAAAACATTAAATTTTGACGCTGCTTGGGTAGCAACGCCAAAATCCGTTTTAAATCAGGCATAAAGCCCATGTCTAACATTCTATCGGCTTCATCCAGCACTAACATTTGCACTTGATTAAGCTGTACTGTTTTTTGTTCAATATGATCCAACAAACGACCAGGGGTGGCGACCAGTATTTCAACACCGGTTTTTAAATGCGGCGTTTGCGTTCTGATATCAACACCGCCATACACCACCAGCGAGCGCAGTTGCGTATGTTTTGCATAGGCTTTGACGCTTTCTTCAACCTGTATTGCAAGCTCGCGTGTTGGGGTTAAAATCAACGCCCGCACCGGGTGCTTGGCAGGAGAGGTGCTGCTGCTGGCAACAGGTAGCAATTTTTGAAGTATAGGCAGCGCAAAGGCAGCGGTTTTACCAGTGCCGGTTTGAGCGCCCGCCATTAAATCAATTCCAGCCAGCGCCACCGGGATCGCTTGCGCCTGAATTGGCGTGGGCGTAGTGTAACCAGACTCGGTGAGTGCTTTAAGTAACTCAGGCGCTAAGCCTAAACTATTAAAGCTTGGATTTTCTAAATTTTTGGTTTCAAAAATTGCGGTTTCTGTCATTGGTAGGGTGCTGTTCTCATGGTATTTTTAAAAAAGTAATTTATTTTCCCTTCGACAAGCTTCTCGTACGAATAATGAGCTTTAGCTCATATATTCTGCGGTGATGCCAAGTACTGGTAAAGGGAACGTAAGTTAATTTACGTTCCATTCGACAAGCGGAGGGAACGTAAATTAACTAGTCTTCGACAAACCCAGAGAACGTATTGGTGTTCTCTGAGCCCGTCGAAGGGTATTATTTATTAAGCAAAGCTACGTGGACGGCGTGGTGCACCGCTACCAGCATTTGCGTTGCCAAAGCTACGTGAATCGCAGTTAGCGCGTGCAGGGCGGCTATCATTGCTGTCACGACGTGCAGGAGCCGCAGAACGATCACCACGCGGTGCATCAGTACGACCTTCGTAACGTGCGCTTAGTACGCGGTTATCACCACGATTTGCATCTGGGCGGCTACCACGGCTGTCATTGCGCGCAGCGCTTGCACCATCACGTGAAAAAGGTTTTTTGCCAAATGCAGCAGCATCACCAAAACTACGGTTAGGCGCGCCGGCACTTGCACGGTCACCAAAGCTGCGGTCACCGCTTGGGCGCTCACTACGGCTACGATCGCCGCTTGGACGGTCACCAAAACTACGTGGGCGATCGCCAGAAGGTCTTTCTGAACGACCTGCATAACCCGCTGAATTACCATTGGCTTCACGCGGAGCTGAGTCACGATTGCCACGACTTTCGTTATCACGGCTAAAACTAGGACGGTCACCACGAGGCTCACTGTTACGGTTATTAAAACCGCCACGGTCATCACGTGGTTTAAAGCCACCGCGACCACCTGGTTTGTGTGCATCACGGCGAATATCGCCACGATCACCACGGCCACTAGGACCATCCATCTTCATGGCGCGTTTTGGCTCAAAGCCTTCAACCACACCTGGCTCCATACGGTTACCGGTAAATTGTTCAATTTTACGTAAAATATGACGATCCATATTTGATGCAAATGAAATTGCAATCCCTGTTTTGCCAGCACGGCCAGTACGGCCAATACGATGCACGTAATCTTCAGCAAATTTTGGTAAGTCGTAGTTAATGACATGGCTAATACCTTGCACATCAATACCACGCGCAGCAACGTCAGTTGCTACCAACACTTTTACATCACCTTGACGCAGTTTAGTCAAAGTACGGTTACGCGCACCCTGTGTCATGTCACCATGTAAAGCTGCGGTTTTGTGACCAGCGGCGTATAAGTCTTCAGCCAATACATCTGCATGACGTTTAGTGCTAGTGAAAATAATCACTTGGTTTACTTCAGGAGCAATCAACAGATGCTCAAGCAATTTGTTTTTATGCGTCATGTCATCAACATAATGTAAGCGTTGCTCAATGTTGGCATGTTTTTCTTTTTGCGTAGCCACTTGAATTGTTTTTGGGTTTTTAAGAATTTGTCTAGCAATACGTGCGATGTCGCCATCAAGTGTTGCAGAGAACAATAGCGTTTGACGCTCAGCAGATAGCTGCTCACAAATGCGCTCAACATCAGGTAAAAAGCCCATGTCTAGCATACGGTCAGCTTCATCTAACACCAACATTTGCAAACGGCTTAAATCAATACGGCCACGTTCCATGTGATCTAACAAGCGGCCTGGTGTTGCCACTAGAATATCTAAAGGTTGTGATAGTAATTTGTTTTGTAATGGGTAAGGCATACCACCTACGATACTAACCGTACGTGCGCGGATGAATTTACCGTATTTACGGGCTGCTTCATTGACTTGTGTTGCAAGTTCGCGTGTAGGTACAAGGATCAAAATACGTGGGCCGCGACTTTTTAATTCATGCGGAGTTGCAAGTAAGTTTAATGCAGGCAGCATAAATGCTGCGGTTTTACCTGTGCCGGTTTGGGCAGAGGCCATCAGGTCATGACCTGCAGTTACAACCGGAATGGCTTGTGACTGGATAGCGGTTGGAGTGGTATAGCCAGATTCCTCAATAGCACGAAGAATGGCAGAGTCAAGATTTAACGATTCAAAAGACAAAGTAGTCCCTTTCTGAGTTATCACCAATAAGTGATAACCAATAGTAAGTCAAACAAAAAGGGCGCTAAGTAAAAACGGGCATATCATTTGCACATAAGCAATTAAAGCTCAAGCTTAAGTACAAGGGCAATATAAACGCAGAGAATATTTGGATTAAGTTTAATCAAGCATAAAGCCGAATCAACGACCTTACGTTTTAATATCATTTAAACAAGCTAATATAATCTTTACCAGCGCACGGGCACAGCCGCTAACCAGTAAAAAATAAATTTAAGTGCTTGGATAAATCCAAGTGCTTGCAAATTTAATTCTTTGAATAGTTGCTTCAAAATTTCACGAGCAACAGAAGGGTCAGGGCAATGATTCAAGCAACTTAAAATAATTTTGTTAAAAAATACATTTAAGTCACGAATGAAGCGCGCATTATAACCAACTAAATTAGTTTGTCAAATTTAATTAGGGAAACCTCCGGCTTTGCCAGAGGTAAGATTATTCCTGCCCCCAATCAGGGGCAGGGTTAGGGGGTAGAATTTAACCCTGCGCAATTCAATTAATTATCTCGTGCCACATCAACAAGTACGCCTTACGCAGATTGTTTTGGCGTTGTTGCCATGAATTAAATAACTATGTCAAATTAAATAAAGCGTTAAGTGTGTTAAAATCGCCGCCTTTCAATGAACTGGTAGCAACACAATGTCTCGTAATTTAAGAAATATCGCAATTATCGCCCACGTTGACCATGGTAAAACGACTATGGTGGATAAGCTTTTACAACAATCTGGCACGTTTTCATCTCACCAAGCAGTTTCTGAGCGTGTAA
>JAURWJ010000087.1 GCA_030655015.1 Methylotenera sp.
GTTAGGGAAGCGCTGATTAAATGGTTACGCAGGCAAATTGCTGCGTTGCGTGGTACTCGTAACCTCGCTGTACAGGACGTACTATCTCGGTTTCTGCGGTCCGTGCGCCTTGCACTTTATCCCGCTCGCTCATTTAATCAGTGCTTCCCTAGTTTTGCATAAATTCAGCGTCTATTGTACGGAAATTATCGCCATATAATTTATAAAAAACTTTTGCGCTATGAATTAGCATGGCTTGATCGTTTGCATCCGTGACTTGATTCACTAAACTTTCGTAGAATGACACATGGCTGATATCAAGTGAGCCATGTGAGAGCAGGTAGCTAAAGGCTTTTTTAGGTAAGTTTAAACTTTGCATTAGGGTTTCACCTGCCTGCGTGGCAACTGCGGTGCTGGTACCTTCCAGCACCAGTACCATGCCAAAAAAGCCAATCGGATTGACGCGGTTAATCATATCGTAAGCGTAAGCGACCATGACTTCAGTGGCAACGCTGGCGCTGTCTGCAGCTGTTTTGCTTGCGCGTACCGCTTCTTTATCGCTGCCGCATTCATCAATGTCATTAAGTATCCATTCCTGATGTCCCATTTCTTCTTCAATGTATTCACCAATCGCGGTGCGTAGCCATTCATAATGTGCGGGTAAGCGCGCACCGCAAGCCATGAGTAGTGGCGTAGTGTGTTTGACGTGGTGGTAAGCTTGCGTGAGAAAGCCTACATAAGTGGCTAGCGAGATTTGCCCTTTGGCGCCTTGTGCAATCATGGGTAAGCTGAGTAATTCAGCGCGTTCTTTTTCAGTGGCTTGGAGTAAGGTTTGGTAAACAGTCATGAGATATTTCCTTTATGGTGTCCTTCATATAGTGCGTTAATTTTATCTTGGTAACATTGCAAAATCATCTCGCGCCGATTTCTGCCGTTTGCGGTCAATTGTTGGTTATTTAGCGTAAACGGTTCATTGGCAATAATCCAGCGTGTAACTCTGGCGTAATCGGGCAGTTGGTTATTGACTGTTTGCACTAAACGTTCAACTTTCTCAGTAGTTGTATCGGCTCTGGGTACAATCACCGCCACGTTCCATGGTTTGGCTTCGCCAAATAAAGCAACTTGCGCAATGTAAGGTGATATTTTCAGCTCACGCTCTACCCATTCTGGCGATACATTGCGGCCAAATGAAGTAATAAAAATGTTTTTTTTGCGCCCAGAAATGATTAGATAGTCATCTTCATCCAGATAGCCAATGTCGCCGGTAGCAATGCTATTTTGTTGTGTTTCCTGTTGACCAACATAGCCGAGGTAGGCGTTGCCAGTGACGATAATTTCATGCTCATCGGTAAATTCAACATTAACGTGTGGCAGCACTTTGCCAACGCTGCCGATTTTATTGATAAATGGCACATTGAGCGCCACGACAGATGCGCATTCAGAAAGTCCGTAACCCTCATACACGGGGATGGATAATTGTTGTGCGCGCTTGAGTAAAGCGGGCGAGACTGATGCGCCACCCACGGCTAAAAAGCGTAAATCGTTAGGTGGCGAGGTGCCTGCTTCTACACATAAGACCAGCGCGTGCAGTAGTTCTGGGGTAAAAATCGCAGTGCTGGCTTGGGTTTGTTTGAGCGTAGCCAGACATTTTTTAATGTCTAAACCCGTGGCGCCACTTAAGCCTATTGTGCTGGTTGGTAGCAATACGCAGGTGGCCCCTGCGAGCAGTGAAGCATAAACGCCCGCAACATTTTCTAACAAAGTGGCGAGTGGCAACACGCTTAAATGCACATCTTTAGCTGACAACTGGGTGGCTTGGGCAATCGCGCTTGCTACATTAAGCATGTTATCCACGCTTAAACAAACCCCTTTGGGATTGCCCGTGGTGCCAGACGTGTAGGTGATCTTTGCGGTGCCAATCGGTAAATTAACGGCGCTCTTTGCGTTGAATTCAAACTGAGTGAGCGTTTTTCCAGCCAGCGTAAACTGCGATGACTTTGCAATATTTCCCGTTAACAGCGGCTCAAACAGCTCGGGATGATCAGTGACTAGCACGCTCGCACCCGCATCTTGCATGGCATGCAGCCATTGGGCGGGTGAGAAAAAAAACGGTAAGGGCACAAGCGGTATTTGGCATTCTAACGCGGCTAAGTCTAAAACGACCCAAGCTGGATGGTTTTCTACAGCGACTGCTATGGTGGGGTGTTTGTTGGCACAAAGCGCGCGCCAAGCCCGAACTTGATGATTGATTGCCGTTTGAAGCTCGTCATAAGTCAGACCTTGTACTTCATTGCTGGTTTTGTCACCTTGCAATGCTACTTTGCTGGGTTGTTGGCGTGCGTTATAGGCAATCGCTTGATTGATTAAGTGCTTTTGTCTCACGCTTATAGTTCCGCTACACCTCTCACCGCAACTACTTGTGTGGCACTGTCGTAATAACGTCCCCAAGCCGTTTGTTCATCCAGGCTGAGTCGGTTTTTATCTGCGGCTTGCAAAGCAAATACATCGCGCCCGCCCTTGATCAACCCATTTTGCAAGCTGTGATGAGCGGTTGCCACACACCATTCAACGCCAATATCCAAGCTATGTTGAATCACATGCGCAATCAATACGCCTGCATTGCGTGGATTGGAAACAGCTAAGTTACCAATTTCGGTAATTTGATTGCGGGTGATGGTTTTATTAAAACGATTTGATAGCACGGTTTCAATCGGCGCATCTAAATATTGCTCTAAAAATAACGGCTCGCATTCTGCCTTGCGTAAACCAAATGCGGCAACCAGCTCGCCATTTTCATCACGCAAACTCACTAGGTGCGGCATAAAATGTTGTACATTGGCGCCGTAGGTTTTGGCAAAAACGTCGTGAATAAATTGCTCAATCTCAGCACGATCAGCTGCGTAGATGTCAGACGTTGTTACGGTGACGTCTTCAGCACGATGCCTTTTAGACGCAACTAATGGGCGACTTTTATAAGCCGCTTCGGCATGAAAAAATGTGGGGCTGGCACTAAAACTTAGACTAAGCATTTTGTATTTCACCATCTGATTGATCTTGCTTAGCATTAGGCAAGTTGCGTGCCTAATTATTTATTAGCAATAAATCTTGGCCAAAAATGCCAGCCTCTCCTTTGGTGAAAATAAGATATTGGCAATAAAATTGATTGATTATCAATGGATTGTTGGCGGCAGGCTTTTTTAAGATGTTGTTGAACTCAGAAAAAATTAGCGCATTTGATGGGTTAATTAACGTGTTAATCAAGTGCGGTTACTATGCAAAACTTGCGTAACTTAATCAAATTACCCGGTAAAACTCTGCATTTATTGTATGGGTTGGTTTTTTAGCGTTTATAAAATTAACAACAAAACAAGCAGTTACCTATCTGGCATGGTGCTTGCAAGTTGGTTAAGGGTCCCTTCACTGTAAGCATCCATGCCTTTTAAAATACTGTCGCCATTTAACAATAAGCAAGCATTCTGGTTTAAGCATATATCACCCGCCTTGATATTTGCTATTTTCATGCTAACAGTATATTCAAAAGTGCAATGGGATATACCGTTAACAAATTTGTTTTTTGATGCACAACAGCAGGTATTCCCGCTGAAACGCCATGAATTTCTATCGCAATGGATGCATGTCGATCTTAAGTGGTTAATGGTTGCAATCGCTTTGGCTAGCTTGGGTTTGTCGGCTGCCAGCTATCAATTTTTCAATTTAAAAGTACATAGAAAATCATGGTTATGGGTGTTTGTGGGGATGGTTGTTGCGACTACTGCCGTTTCTATTCTTAAGCACTATAACCAGCATGGTTGCCCTTGGGATCTTGCCATGTACGGTGGAGACTTACCCTTGTTCGAATTGTTTGCAACTCCGCCCGCAGGCGTAGAGGCTGGGCGTTGTTTTCCGGCTGGGCATCCTTCAGGCGGCTTTGCGCTGATGGCGTTTTATTTTGCTTTTATGCACAGTAAACCGCGCTTTGCTAACAAGATGCTATGGCTTGGGCTCGCCATGGGGTTGCTGATGGGCATGGCTCAAGTCATGCGTGGCGCTCATTTTTTATCACATGTGCTATGGAGCGGTTGGGTGGTTTGGGTGGTTTTGCTTCTGCTGTATTGGATATGGCCGCCCAATAAAGCATTGCTTACATAAAGCATACGATTTTTTAAAATAACAACATTAAAAATAGAAACTAAAGACACAAAAAACATGACGACATTATTTAGAAATAAAACTTATACCGCTTCATTCCCGCTGGTTATTTCTGGCATAGCGCTTTCTATTTGGCTACTGTTGCGCCTAGTGTTAAGCCTGCAAGTTGGCTTTTCACAAATGGCACTGAGTGAAGTGCTAGGCGCTTTTTTCAACGGACTCTGGTTTGATATTGCCGCTTTGGCGTACTTGATTGTGCCGTGGTTGTTGGCTTCGGCGCTAATGCCTAATGCTATGAGCGACAAGGCCTGGATGCGTAAGGCGCGCTGGATAATGGCGTTTTTTGTGACATTTGGCTTGCTGTTTGGTGCGGTGTCAGAGTTTATTTTTTGGCAAGAATTCACTACGCGCTTTAATTTTATTGCAGTGGATTATTTAATTTATACCAATGAGGTGATTGGTAATATCCGTGAATCTTACCCAGTGCCATTGATCTTGCTCGGCATTGCTTTAATCGTTATTGCAACTTTGTTTGCACTGAGTCAATTCGTGCGTTTTGAAACTGCACAACAGACAGGCAAGAAAAAATTGAGCTTAGCTGCACTTGCATTCGCGATGCCGGTAATGAGTTACCAATTTGCAAATGTAGATCAAATGGAATTTAGTAAAAATACCTATGCCAATGAGTTATCTGGCAATGGTATTTTTAGTTTTTCCGCTGCCGCTCGCCGCAATGAGTTGGATTACGATAAGTTCTATAAAACCATGCCGCAAGCGCAAGCACTTAGTTTATTAAAAGCCGTGGGTGTAGATAGAAAAACTACCAGCGCGGTGATTGCTGCACCAAGCGATGATAGTGCACAAGGTGCTCAAGCATTAGGGCCGTTTACACGTAGACCCAAAAACGTAGTGTTAATTTCTGTCGAAAGTCTATCTGCTTCGTATTTAGGGGCTTATGGTAATCAAGGGAATTTGACGCCGTATTTAGATAAACTGGCGAGCGAGAGCTTGGTGTTTGATAAGTTGTTTGCAACCGGTACGCGCACTGTGCGTGGCTTGGATGCGCTTTCAATCGCGATTCCACCGATTCCGGGGCAGGCGATTGTACATCGCCCGAATTCTGAACATTTAGCGACCATTGGTGAGTTGCTTGAAGCTAAAAACTATTCTACGTTTTTTATCTACGGTGGATATGGTGTGTTTGATAGCATGAATACTTATTTTAGAGGTAATGACTATAAAGTAGTAGATCGTACGGATTTTGACAAAAGTACGATTCAAAGTGAAAACGTGTGGGGTGTAGATGACGAGAGTTTATTTAACAATTCGCTGAAAATATTTGATGAAAACGTCAACACGAATAAGCCGTTTTTTGCACATATTATGACGACCAGTAATCATCGGCCTTATACCTTCCCGGCAGGCAAAATTGATTTGCCGCAGGGTAGCCGTAGAGGTGCCGTGAAATATACTGACTATGCCATTGGGCAGTTTATTGAAAACGCTAAAACCAAGCCGTGGTTCAAAGATACATTGTTTGTGATTGTTGCGGACCATTGTGCATCGGTCGCAGGGAAAACCAAGTTGCCAGTAGAAAAATATCATATCCCTCTGTTTTTCTATGCACCAGACTTATTGCCAGCAGGACATTACTCACGCATTGCTAGTCAAATTGATATTGTGCCGACCTTGCTGGATGTATTGGGGACCTCAGGCGCGGAGCATTTTTATGGGCAATCGATGTTTGAGGCAGCAGCCAAAAAAATGCCTGAGCGTGCATTTATCAGCAACTATCAAGCACTAGGTTATTATAAAAACGATACCTTGGTCGTGCTTTCTCCCAAGCAAGCAGTAGAAAGTTACCATGTTGACGCCAAAACATTAGAAACTCGTTTGGGTAATGCGAATGACAGTTTAGTGAATGAAGCTGTGGCTTATTATCAAACCGCAGCGCGTGCCTATAAACATGGCGACTTGAAAGAGTTTATTGGCGCGGAGTAGATGATTAGTTGCAGTTGAAGCTCGGTAAATCACTACTCATGTCGCCATTGGGCATTATCCAAAAAATCGGTTTTACGCGCGCATCTATTTTGCAGGCATCTATATAACCGATACTGCCAGTGGTTTCTTGGATATATCGGATAACGGCTTCATCAGAGTAGACTACGTGTGGTGGTGAGGTGCCATGGAAATACAGACCGTTCCAATAGTCATTTTGTGCGCTGGGCAGACTGCCTAAAAGGCCGCTGGAAAATTGCAGTCGCAATACATTATCGGAGGGCAAGTTCACAGGATGCATCCGTTGACCATTTGCCCAATAGGTTTTTTTGCGCCAATAAATTAGCTTGAGCTCGGCCAGTGAAATGCTTTTAATGGGGTGCTCGTTAGCTACAATGACGGCTATCACTGGTTTTTCAGCGGCATAAATAGCGCTTGGTGCCGCCAAGCAAAAAAGTGCAATGGAGGCCACAGTTAAGCGCATAGCGCTTGATAGTTTAATTAGACTCGGTATCTGCATTAAAACAGCACCGCAAAAGATGCCAAGAAGCCACGAGGCGATTCTGGCTCATTGCCGCTGCCACCTGTAAACTCAAGCTTTAATAATTGTGTTGGTTTCATGCGCCAGGTTGTGCCAACAAGCCAACGTTGTTGATGGCCTTCATTTGGCCGATGAAACGTTTCCACGCGTGCGATGCCAGTCCAGTTTTGCACTAAAGGTAATGGCACTGCGGTTTGAAGATATGCGCCGCTACCACCGTCTTTATTGTGATTATCCCAGCGCTGAAATGCCTCACCTAAAAACTCAATGCCTTTATAGTGGGTAATGAAGTCTAATCCAAGCATGCGGTAGCTGGGGTTAGCTATTGTTTTTTCATTAAACGACATCAAGCTCAGGCCAAAGTTAGCTTCTTGGCCAAATGTGAGGCGCGCTCCTTTTACGTTGTCAAATTCAATTTCGTCGGTATCGTGTATTTGGTCCTTGAGGGTTTCAACAAAAATTGTGTATTCAAGTGCGCTGTTGTCAACGGGTATAGCGCCAAATGCCATGAGGCCATTAATTGAAATTGGGAAAAGCTGTCTGGTGGCGAGCGGTCGCGTACTTGTCCATACCAATGGTGCGGCGTGCAGTTGGTTCCAGCGACCTGCAGGGCTTAAAAAGCGGCCTGCGCGTAAGTTGATTTTTTCAGATAAGTTATAATCGAGGTACAGTCGTTCTAAATCTACATAGCTTTGTTTGGTGTTGAATTTATTATCGTCATCCCAAACAAGCGGCTTTTCAAGTTCCAGTTCTCCAAAAAACTTGAAGCGACTTTCATTCTCCCACGTTAAAATCAGGCTGATTTCATTGAGGCTTATTTGGCTTTCGGCATCTCTAGGAACCGTAATGCCCGCACTGGTGTAACCACCTAACCTGAATCCATCAATAAAGCCATTGTTGAGGCGAGCAGAATCATCTGCACTCGCAGCCTTGCACAGCAAGAGTAGCAAGGCTACACTGCCATGATAGATTAGTTTATTAAAACGCATGATTGCTCCAAACTAACATTGACTTTGTTAGATTAAGTAACAGCTTTGTTTGATGAAGATGGAATCAAGCTGATGCTGCAGCCCGAATTATATTCTATTCTTTCAAAAGGAAAGTTATTGTGAATAAACACATGGTCACTCATGCAGATTAAGCATTTATTGATAAAGCCACAGTCGGTTAAAAAATTGTTGTTAGTGAGTTTCTTACTAACGGCTTTGTTGCCGATGCTGATTGTGACAGTGCTCGCATTTTATCAGGCGCGTATGGTGTTGCGTGAGGAAATCACGCGGGATATGCAAACACGTGCTACGGCGGCATTAAGTGAAATTGACAACATGATGTTTGAGCGCTTGCAAAATGTGGTGTCCTGGAGTCGCCTGGAAATCATGCATGAGGTTGCAATTGGGGATGTTGATAAACGGCTATCCAATTTTTTAAGTGAGTTGCAAGTGAGCTATCGTGGCGTTTATCAAGCGCTTTATGTGGTGAATAATGAAAATATTGTGATTGCATCAAGCAAGCCATCCGAGATAGGAAAACCAGCCAGAACGGAGGAGATATGGATGCAAATGCAGTTTGCTAACCATCCAGTGCTTCTGGCTAAACTCACGCAGCAGCGCCTACCAATTGCCAGCGATATTATGGATGTGAATCTGCAAAAAATCGGTACGTTGTGGGTGCTGTTTGATTGGCAATATATTGAAAGCATTTTGAATAACACAGGTAACCAAGGCAGTGCCGCAGCATTGATGGATGGGAGCATTGATAGGGATGAAGTGCTTGCCGAAACGCAGGATTGGAAAAAAATCACTGCCGCACATGATATCTCGGTACGCTCCATTGCCAATAATTTAGCCACCCCGCCCATATTTAACTGGCATATTGTTATTACACAATACCGTTCAGTGGTCATGGCGCCAGTGCACCGTATGGGGTATATCTTTATCTTTTTATTAATCGTGACCGCATTTTTGGCAACGGTACTTGCTGCACCCTTGGCGCGCAGCATTACCAAACCCTTGGCGCGCCTGACTGATTATGCCAACCGCTTTATGCGCTCATCACAAGGAGTGTTGCCCCCAGCGGATGGACCTGCTGAGGTACGAGCTTTGTCGAGTGCGTTCGGCAAGATGATCGAAGATCTAGCATTATCAAAAGAAAACCTGACGCGCGCCGCAAAGCTGGCGGTGGCAGGTGAAATGGCCGCAGCCATGAGTCATGAAATCAGAACGCCTTTAGGCATATTACGCTCATCAGCACAGGTGCTAGCGCGAGAAAAAAATCTGAGTGCAGAGGGCTTGGAAGTTGCCGCATTTATCACAACTGAAACAGAAAGATTGAATAAACTGGTTTCCACTTTGGTGGATTCTGCACGCCCTCGTCAGCCGGAGTTTGCTATGCATGATATGGTAGATTTGCTGGAGCATGCTGTCGCGATGTTGCGTATGCAAGCCAATAAAAAAGACATTAGTTTGGAGTTGGCCATTCAAGACATAGATGCCACCACTGCTGGCAAGTTGTTTGTCGAATGCGATGGTGAGCAGATGACGCAGGTGATACTCAACTTATTGTTGAATGCCATTCAGGTGTTGCCTGCTGGTGGAAAAGTTGTCGTGTCTTTATCTGAAATCGCTGAACATGTGATTATTAGTGTTGCTGATAATGGCGGTGGTGTGAGTGATGCGCAAAAGGCGCAGATTTTTGATCCGTTCTTTACACAGCGCCCAGGTGGAATCGGCCTAGGTTTGGCGGTATCTAAACAGATAGTAACCGCTCACTTTGGGTCGTTGACCGTGGAGAAAAGCACCTTGGCGGATACTGGGGCAGATTTTATAGTGAGGTTGCCAAAGCGGCAGTTGCATTGAGCGTGATGAAAACCGTTATCCACGAAAAACACCAAAATCACGAAAAAATTCAAAAAACAGTCATGTGGTGGAATAAAGCTATGGATGAATTAATATATTGTGGTTTTATTTGCGAGCTTTATCCTATCGGATGAATACTTGGCTTAACCCATTTTGTGATTTTGGTGTTTTTCGTGGAGAATGATTTTTCCTAGAGTGAATCGCTAACATCATTAAATATGTAGAACAATTTAGAGTGAATTTATGTCAGAAAGTATTAAAACCATATTAGCCGTAGATGATGAGCCCAACATGCTGCGCTTGCTGGAGATTAGTTTGCGCCAAGCTGGCTATCAGCCATTGACCGCAAAAGACGGACGCGAGGCGTTAGAGGTGATCCGCACCCACGATGTTGATTGTGTGGTGACGGATTTACACATGCCGCGTATGGATGGCTTGCAGCTGCTCAAGGAAATCCGTCAGGAAAATATTGAGTTGCCTGTCATCATTGTCACTGCGCAAGGCGAAATTAAGTCTGCTGTTGAGGCGCTGAAAAACGGCGCATCAGATTATATTTTGCGCCCATTTGATTTAGAAGAGCTGGAAGTTGCCATTAAACGCGCCTTGTCATTTGCACGGCTAGTGATTGAAAATCAATTCTTGCGTGAAGAAAAGTCACCTTATACCGGTTTGATAGGTAGCAGCCCAGTCATGCAGCAGTTGCAGCAGTCAATTAGTCAAGTGGCGCCTGAAAAGGCAACGGTATTAGTAGCGGGTGAAACGGGGACAGGTAAAGAGCTGGTTGCAAGGGCTGTTCATGCGGGTTCACCAAGGAGTGATGCACTATTTGTAGCGGTGAATTGCGCCGCGATTCCGCATGAGATGCTGGAGTCTGAGTTATTTGGGCATGAAAAAGGTGCGTTTACGGGTGCAATTAAAGAGCGTATCGGTAAGTTTGAGCTGGCAGACGGTGGTACGTTATTTTTAGATGAAGTCACTGAGATGCCTATGCAGTTGCAGGCCAAGTTATTGCGTGCGCTACAAGAGAATGTGATTGAGCGTGTGGGTGGTAGCCGTCCTATTTCAGTCGATATTCGTGTGATTGCCGCGACTAACCGCAACCCGCGTGACGCCATTAAAGAAGGTAAATTGCGTGAAGATTTATATTACCGTTTGAACGTGTTTCGTATCGACTTGCCTGCTCTTAAAGCACGTAAATCAGATATTGAAGCGTTAGCGCGACATTTTTTGGCTAAACGGCACGTGGATATTACGCCTGCCGCCATTAACGCTTTAATGCAGTACGATTGGCCTGGTAATGTGCGCGAGCTGGAAAACGTATTAGAGCGCGCGGCTATCATTAGCGGCAATAAAACCATCACAGCGCAGCATTTGCCCACCGAAATGGCAGCTGAGAATGTTGGGACGGAGCAAATTTCAGCATCAGGGGTAAGCAGTAACCCGCTTGCCTTGCCAAATGCGGTAGAAGATTTAGAGCGACGTTTAATAGCAGAAGCTTTAGTGGCCACACATGGTAATAAAAGTCGTGCGGCCAAACTACTTGAAATCAGTGAGCGTTCGCTTTGGTATAAGTTGAGTCAGTACCAAATGAGCTAACTTGGGTACAATGCAAGTGTCTGCTTTGCGCTAATATTCAAGCAATAATGTTATATTTGAGTGTGTACCATATCATCTTAACGGCTACGTATAGGGGTAGTAGTATTGCGGTTTAATCGTATTTTTTATTACATTTGGCTCATGCTGGCTAGCACCACTCAAGTGCTCGCAGAGGGTTCTGACGTCCGCAGTCAAGGTGACCTCACGCAAATTCCGATAGAGCAATCAACCACAATGGATGCACAAAGCACCTCTAAAATTTCCAGTCAAATCAGAGTTGCGTCTTTTGCAGTCAGTTTTCTTATAGCAGATGATCTGCGATTTAAATGAAATATTTATGCTCATTTTTAAGTAGTGTGATGATGGCAATGTCGTTACTCTTGTCGCAGTCGGCGAATGCAGAGCCGGTGCCTGAGTACCAAATAAAAGCGGCATATTTGTATAACCTTGCTGCCTTGACTACGTGGCCAATTGATTCTAATCACTCAGGGTCTTCTGGCAATACCAGACTTAATGATGTAGTCAAAATTTGTGTGCTGGGCAATGATAGCTTTGGTGGCGCATTGCAACAATTGATCGGAAATTCAAGCGGTAGCGTTCAGATTACATTGTCTTATTTAGCCAACATGAATAACGCGCATGATTGCCAAATACTGTTCATCGATGTTTCAGCACTTGATAATCCTGCCGAGATGCTTAAAAAACTGGAAAAAATGCCAGTGTTGACGGTGACCGACAACCTCGATTTGTTTAATGCAGGCGCTATGATTGGGCTATTTTTAGATAACAAGCGGCTGGCCTTGGATGTGAATTATAAGCAGACAAATAATGCGCAGTTATCTATTAGCTCAAAGTTACTGCGCGTTGCCCGCAGAGTGCTGCAATAATGCTATGACACACCAAAAAACCATTCGCGGTGAAATTAGATACTTAGCCATGGCGGCAGTCGCGGTGGCGCTTATTGTCGCATTTATGTTTGGCGCGGTTTATAAAATTGCCACCGAGCGTAATGAAGCGACCTCAGAATTAAAAGTACTTGCAGAAATCACGGCATTAAATAGCCAAACTGCTTTAATGTTTAATGATAAAAGAGTGTTAGAAGAAACGCTTAATGCGCTTGCGCCTAATGCTGATATAGTTTACGCCGAGATATCAACCCCACAAGGCGGGGTGTTGGCGCAGAGAACGTTTAGGCAAGAGGGTGGCGGACATGGCCATGATGCGGCCACGCGTGTGGCTCGAAAAATGCTGGCGTGGGCGCTGGGTGAGCATGCCTTGGTAACGATTGAACATACGGTTACCCTGGATAAAAAAGTGTTGGGACAAGTGAAAATCCAATCAGACATGGTCACGGTTTGGGTTGAGGTGATGGCCTCTATCGTCGTTGCTATCGCTGCCATGGTGTTAGCTTTAATTTTTAGCCTGCTGTTGATACGCGGCATGCTTAAAGACATTATGCAGCCCATTGAGCGTTTAATCAGTAGTGCGGCAAACATTGCTAAAACGGGTCAGTATTCACAACGAGTCGAGCGGTTGGCGGATGACGAGCTAGGCGACTTAACTGACCAGTTTAATCTCATGCTGAATGAAGTTGAAAAGCGTGAACAAGAGCTGTCGGCGCAGAACAATCGTTTAGAGCATGAAGTAGCCAGCAGAACGCAGCTCATCAAAGGTGCCATGGAAGAAATGCAGTTATTGCTAAATTCAATGGCTGAAGGCGCTTATGGTGTGGATACGCAGGGGAACTGCACTTTTGTAAATAAGTCATTCTTGCGCATTCTAGGGTTTGAGCACGAGGGTGAGGTCATCGGCCAGCATATTCATGATCTTATTCACTATTCGCATGCGGATGGTAGCCATTATCCGGCGACTGAGTGTCACGTGTATGCGGCCTATCAGCACAATCGGAAAGTGCATCGTGCTGATGAGGTGTTTTGGCGTAAAAATGGCAGTGCAATATCCGTGGAGTACTGGGTTCAACCCATTGTTACCGATGACATTATTATTGGTGCAATCGCCACCTTTATTGATATCACTGAACGTAAAAAAGTTGAAACAGAACTTAAAATTGCCGCGACCGCTTTTGACGCTCAAGAAAGTATGATGGTGATAGATGCTGATCACTTGATTTTAAGAGTCAATCAGTCTTTCTCAAAGATGACTGGGTACGCTGCGACGGAGGTTATTGGTCGACACGTCAGTATGTTTAGAGCAGGTAACGTGGATGAAAATTTTTATGTAGCTATTTGGGATCGCGTCAAGAAGGAAGGCTCTTGGCAAGGTGAGGTACAAAACAGGCGCAAGAATGGTGAAGTTTATCCAGGACATGTTTCAATCAGTGCTGTTAAAAATCAAGATGGCATCATTACTAACTATGTGAGTACTCTTACCGATATCACCATAAGCAAAGCGGCAGAAGAGAAAATTAAACATCTCGCTTATTATGACTCTCTCACAGGCTTGCCCAACCGACGGCTATTGCTGGATAGGTTGACGCAGGCACTCACCTTTAGTGCACGCAGTGGCAAAGAAGGTGCCTTGCTGTTTATTGATCTTGACCATTTTAAAACACTCAATGATACAGAAGGGCATGCCATTGGTGATTTGTTGCTGCAACAAGTGGCGGGGCGCCTCACTACCGCCGTGCGCGAAGGCGACACCGTTGCGCGTTTAGGCGGTGATGAATTTGTGGTGATGCTAGAAGATTTAAGTGATACTGCGTTAGAGGCCGCCGCACAAACCGAGACCATCGGCGAAAAAATTCTTGAAGCAATATCGCAGCCTTATCGGTTAGGGTCACATGAACATCACAGCACATCAAGCATAGGCGCTACTTTATTTAACGACCATCAATCTGGTATCGACGAGCTATTAAAGCAGGCCGACATTGCCATGTACCAAGCCAAAAAAGCCGGCCGCAACACCCTGCGTTTCTTTGACCCGCAAATGCAAGAACCCCTCAACAGCCGCGCCAACCTGGAAAGCGAACTACGCAAAGCCCTCGATCGCCAACAGTTTCAGCTTTACTATCAAATACAAGTCGATGACCACCACCACGCCTTAGGCGCCGAAGTCCTCATCCGCTGGCTCCACCCGGAGCGAGGCCTCATCTCTCCGTTTAAGTTTATTCCGCTCGCCGAAGAAACCGGCCTGATACTCCCCATCGGAGAATGGGTACTCAACACCGCCTGCGCCCAGCTCAAAGCTTGGCAACAGCACGCAAGCACCGAACACCTGACATTATCCGTCAACGTCAGCGCCAAACAATTCCGCCAAGCTGACTTTATCGCACAAGTGCAAACTGCCGTACAGCAACACAGCATCAACCCCACACGCCTCAAACTCGAACTCACAGAAAGCATGTTACTCGAACACGTTGACCTCACCATTGCCACCATGAACGCTCTCAAAGAAATCGGCGTTCGCTTCTCACTGGACGACTTTG
The DNA here is from genome assembly GCA_030655015.1 of Methylotenera sp. GTDB lineage: Bacteria > Pseudomonadota > Gammaproteobacteria > Burkholderiales > Methylophilaceae > Methylotenera. The sequence goes on from JAURWJ010000087.1 coordinate 14,564, forward strand.
GCACCGGCTACTCCTCGCTGCAATACCTGAAGAAATTGCCGCTGTACCAACTTAAAATCGACCAATCCTTTGTGCGTGACATTGCCGACGATGTCAGTGACCAGGCCATTGTGCGCACGATTATCGCCATGGCACAAACGCTGAACCTCAATGTGATTGCCGAAGGTGTTGAAACTGAACAACAACGTCAATTGCTACAAAACAACGGCTGCAAAACCTACCAGGGTTATTTATTTAGCCAGCCGGTGCCGATTGCCGAGTTTGAGGCGCTGTTGGG
>JAURWJ010000091.1 GCA_030655015.1 Methylotenera sp.
TCAGTTTGGTGTGGGCTTTTATTCAGCATTTATTATTGCAGATAAAGTAGCCTTGACTACGCGTCGCGCAGGAGCTACCGAAGCGGTGCGTTGGGAATCATCGGGCGAGGGCGATTACACCTTAGAAGCCGCTGATAAAGAAACGCGCGGTACTGAAGTGGTATTGCATTTGCGTGAAGGTGAAGATGAGTTTTTAAGTGACTGGAAACTTAAAACGATTATCCGCAAGTATTCAGACCATATTACTTTGCCAATCGTGATGAAGAAGTCTGAATGGAAAGACGGTGCTGAAGTGGCGACCGATGAAGACGAAACTGTGAATAAAGCTTCCGCATTATGGGCGCGTAATAAAAATGATATTTCTGAAGAGGAGTATCAAGAGTTTTACAAGCACGTGTCGCATGACTTTGAAAATCCGCTCGCTTATACCCATAGTCGTGTTGAAGGTAAGCAGGAATATATTTCATTGCTTTATATTCCGAGCAAAGCGCCATTTGATTTATACGACCGTGAGCGCCGCCATGGCATTAAGCTTTATGTAAAACGCGTATTTATTATGGAAGACGCTGAAAAGCTGATGCCGCAATATCTGCGTTTTGTACGCGGTGTGATTGATACCTCAGACTTGCCGCTGAATGTTTCGCGCGAGATTTTGCAGTCCAGCCGTGATGTTGAAGCGATTAAAGCCGGTTCTGTGAAAAAAGTTTTAGGTCTGCTAGAAGATATGGCGGAAAACAAACCTGAAGATTATGCGAAGTTCTACCAAGAGTTTGGCCGTGTATTAAAAGAAGGCCCGGGTGAAGATTTTGCTAACAAAGAAAAAATTGCGGCGTTATTGCGCTTTGCCTCTACTAAAGCCGATACAGATGTTCAGGATGTGTCTCTCAAGGACTATATTGCGCGCATGCAACCAGAGCAGGACGTGATTTACTACATTACCGCTGATAGCTTTGCTGCGGCACAACATAGCCCGCATTTGGAAATCTTCCGTAAAAAAGGCATTGAAGTGTTGTTGATGTCTGACCGCGTGGACGAGTGGTTATTGGGCGGCTTGACTGAGTTTGATGGCAAGAAGCTGCAATCAATTGCCAAAGGTGATCTGGATCTAGGCAAGCTGGAATCAGAAACCGAAAAAGAAATTCAAAAGAAAATTGAAGAGGAAGCCAAAACACTGGTAGAAAGAATCAAGCAAACCTTGGGTAGCCAGGTAAAGGACGTGCGTGTGACCCATCGTTTAACAGATTCGCCTGCGTGTTTGGTGAGTGATGCTCAAGATTTATCGGGTAATTTAGCGCGTATGCTAAAAGCCGCAGGACAAAATGCGCCAGAGACTAAACCGATTTTGGAAATCAACCCAACGCATAAATTGGTTAAACGCCTTGAAAGCGAAACTGCGGATGCTTTATTTGGTGATTTAGCACATGTGCTGTTTGACCAGGCACTGTTAGCAGAAGGCGGAACGCTGGATGATCCTGCCAGTTTTGTTAAGCGTATGAATAGCTTAATTAGTTAATTATTAAGCCAATAGAAACCGCCCTGTGTAAGCATGGCGGTTTTTTTACTCAACAGCATTGTTTTTTTAACCCAAATTTTTAAGTTTTTATCATTGGTTTTGTGGCAAAGAACCGTAAACGAACATAATCAGCCGTCCAATTGCCATTGGTGTCGCATAACTTCGGCCGCAATGACTCAACAACTTCTGCAATAAAGCGCGGTCTTTCACCTACTGGTAAAGCTGCAGTGTAAGATTGTGCGAATGTTTCAAGCCAGCCACTTATATTTCCAGGTAGTGGTGTAGGGCGCGGAATCAGTTCAATTTTTTCAACTTTAAAGCCTTTGGTCTCAAGAAGCGTAGTGTATTCCTGAGGTTGAGGGAAGTACCAAGGGCCTGCAACTATTGTTCCCCGCCGGGATAAAAGTGCTGATTCGATAGCATTAACAATGGTGGCAACGTTGCCGTATCCACCGAACTCAGCAACAAAGCGCCCACCAGGCTTCAGTGCGCGCCAGACGCCGTTAATGACTGCTTTAGGTTTTTTCATCCAATGCAGTGCAGCATTAGAAAACACAGCATCAAACTCATCGGTAAATTTAAGTGACTGCCCATTGACGGTATACGCATCCAGGCCTAATGCTTTTGTTGCTGACACCATTTCTTCACTTGAATCTACACCAACTAATTGACAGCCAAGTGCCGCCAGTTTAATCGTTAATGCACCATCGCCGCAGCCAAGGTCGAGGATGCGTTCGCCTGATTGAGGGGATAGCAACTTAACCACCGGCATACCAAGATCCGATACAAATCTTGCATGCTTGGCGTATTGCTCTGGATTCCAATGTTGAGTGTTTGATGAATACATAGTTAACCTATTGTGATAAATGTTTACTGATAACAGTTGGTAGCGTTTTGGGAGATTTAATGCGTAATTGTTTGTTAATGTTCATCCGGCCAAATACCACTTCAATATCTTTGGCCGTTACGCCAAACGCTGCGGCAAGAAATTTAACCATATGATCCGTGGCTCTTCCCGCTACTGGAGCGGCGGTGACGCTTACCTTGAGTTGGTTACCTTTTGGTTTGCCAATGGCATCTTGCTTTGCACTTGGCGTGCCGAGGATGTTGAGTACCAAGGTGTCACCATCCCAAGCGCAGAAAGATTTTAAGACTAAGTTTTTAGAGATTAAATTAGTTTCATTATTGGATGTTTTGCCTTCAGTGCGGGCTTGTTTAAGCTTTTTACTCATAAGCTAGCACCAAACATTTGCGCCCATTCAGAATGAGTGGTGTGGGCTTTTAGGCGCTGCATAATTTTTCGAGCAGTATTGTGTAGCGGGATAGGATGCCGGGGCTCCAGTGCTTGAATTCTTTCAAGCAGCGTTTCTTTGGAGATTGGAAAACCTTCACCTTCACCTTTAAATGCAAAGGCAATTTTATTGCCATGCTCTTCGGCATCCACCACCACTACTTTATCTTCGAAGCTATCACGCATGCGCGCAGTATAAGTGCCAAATTTGAGGTCACTTGCCAGCAAATTTACAACCATGACCCCACCATCGTTTAGTTTTCTATAGCAATTATCATAAAACCCTGCGCTGCAAAGATTCGCTGGGTGTCCATCCTCATCAAATCCATCAATAAGCAGCACATTAACTTTATTGGATTGACTGGCAATATAATCGGCGCCATTGGCATGTAGTACGTTAAAATTATCGTTGTCCGCCGGGATGTGAAATTGGTCACGTAGCGCAATGACTTGAGCATTGATCTCCACCGCAGTAAAGTGTGTATCAGGTAAATACTTAAGACAATATTTTGCTAAAGACCCACCGCCTAAACCGATCATCGCGATACGCTCAGGGGCGGAATTAAAAAACAAAAAGCCCATCATTGTTTGCGTGTAGCCAAGCACCAGATTGTTTGGATCGCTCTTGTGCATAACGCTTTGTATTGAGCGCATATCAAAATGCATTGAAAGCATCTCGCTCTCTTCAAAAACAAACGGCGTGTCAGCCAGATTTTTAGACGATGTTTTTTTGAATTGCGCCTGGAAGTTATTGAGTCGAATTGCAGGGTTTGTCATATTTTAATCGTGGTAGTATCCAGTGGTAGTTCAGTGGTTGTTAACTTGGTTCATTAAAACTTAATCTATTAAAACAAAGGTGATGCTGTGACTAATAACAGCCAAGTCATTCGATTTTTTCGTACGCGTATTCCTGAGTTTGAATGTACGCCAGGCTGCCATGACTGCTGTGGGCCCGTAACCGCCTCTTCAGAAGAAGTGTCAAGGTTGCCGGTTAAAAGTGATCGAGAGCATGATTTGGCATTGGCAGAACTAAGCTGCCCCTATCTGGGTAGCAATGGATGCCAGGTTTACGGTGAGCGCCCCTTGATTTGCCGTTTGTTTGGCACCACTCCGCATCTGCCTTGCCCGAACGGCAAGGGGCCCATGGAGATGGTCGCACCAGAAATAGAGCGTCAAATTCACAGTTTCCTTGCTAAAACGCGTCAGGTATTACTTTAATACGTGAAGTTAAGGCTATTTAAATAGGTTTTTGTATTTCAACCTTGAAACCGCCAACACCTTAACGCAAGCTGTAATCCAATAAATCCTCGCGTTGCTCAAAACTACAAGCCTCCCAGAACTGTTGCGAAATGACGTTATCACGCTTCACTAAACAGTGAATTTTTTGAACATCCTCACTTTTAATTGCACGTACAGCCGCACTGACTAAACGCGTGCCAATACCTCTTTCACGGTAGTCTGGCTTAACTGCCATGTGGTAGAGGTGACCGCGCCATCCGTCGTGCCCCGCTAAAATGGCGCCGATTAACCTAGTGCCTGCGTAGGCGGCATAGCTACAGGTTGGGTTTCTGTATAAAAATCTTGCCAAAACTTCGGGGGTGTCCGTTTGTTGCACATCAATATTGCCAGCAGCCTCCCATAGTTTGATTAGCTTGGGATAGTCGCCTTCGTGTATTGAGTCTAAAACAATCGGTTGTCTCATTGTTTACTCACTTAGTTATTTAGCGGCATGCGGGCAATTTGCTCAGAGCTGCCGTATTGTTGAACGTAATCCCTTATCATCTGACGCACGACTTGCGATGGCGTCAAATCACGTAATGTGCAGATTTCATCAAAGATCTGCTTTTTAGTGGGGTCAATGAGTAATGTGAGTCTGGCCGTGCGATTTTCCATCAGTTTTCTTTCATTTAATGTTAATCGTATGTTAATATAATTAACACTTAATCACAAACTTAATTTTCAATTATGATCGCTATTCTCGAAGCAAAGCGTGCTGGCCTGCTATCAAAGGATCATTGGCTTAACAATATCTTGGCTGGCGTGATCGTCGGCATTGTAGCGTTGCCATTAGGGATGGCGTTTGCCATTGCATCTGGCGCTAAGCCGGAGCAAGGTCTTTATACGGCGATTGTGGCTGGTGGGTTGACCTCGCTATTTGGCGGTAGTCGATTGCAAATTGCTGGGCCTACGGGTGCTTTTATTGTGATCCTGGCGGGCATTACTGCCAAGTATGGTATTGAAGGTTTGCAGGTGGCTACGCTGATGGCTGGCGTGATGCTTATGTTGATGGGGTTGACGCGGTTAGGTGGGGTGATAAAGTTTATTCCAGCGCCAGTGATTGTCGGCTTTACAGCAGGCATCGGTATTATTATTTTTGTAGGTCAGTGGAAGGATTTTTTTGGATTATCGCCCGTAATAGGTGTTGAGCATTTTCATGAAAAGTTCTGGCATTTGATACAGGCAATTCCTACCCTGCAGATGGAAACAACAGCACTTGCATTGCTCACATTGGCGGTTCTGTTACTTTCCCCGCGTGTATTTAAGCGTATTCCATCACCGCTGATAGCGATGGTCGTGGCTACGGTAGTGCAATGGTTCTTTAATTTTGAGCACGTGGCTACCATTGGTAGCGCCTTCGGAGGCATCCCGCAAACTTTACCGCACTTTCAAGTGCCGTCGGTGACGTTTTCTGAGGTGTTAAAGCTGATAGGCCCAGCGTTCACGATTGCCCTGTTGGGTGCCATTGAATCGCTGCTATCAGCCGTGGTGGCAGATGGTATGACTGGCACCAAGCATGATTCTAATCAGGAGCTGATCGGGCAAGGCGTTGCCAATATATTTTCACCGCTATTTGGTGGCTTCGCCTCTACTGGCGCGATTGCTCGCACCGCTACTAATATTCGTAATGGTGGGACTAGCCCGTTAGCCGGTCTTGCTCATGTCGTCACGCTTGTCATCATCGTGTTGGTGCTGGCGCCGTTAGCAGCTCATATTCCGCTGTGTGCGTTATCTGCCATTTTATTTGTTGTGGCATATAACATGAGTGAGCTACATCGCTTTTCTCACATGGTACGTACTGCAGCAAAGTCGGATGTAGCGGTATTGCTCATTACATTTTTGCTGACAGTCTTTGGTGATTTAGTCATTGCCGTTAACATCGGTGTGTTGCTGGCTTGTTTGCTGTTTATGAAGCGTATGTCTGAGGCCGTGGTGATTAAACAGCAGACGTATGAAAAATTGATACTAGAAACTGACAATAAGGATTTTAATCTTCCTCCTGAAACTGTTGTCTTTGATATTGAAGGGCCTTTTTTCTTTGGCGCGGCACAACACCTTGAAAGCGCACTGGAGCATGTTCATGGTCATGCGGATATATTAGTGTTGCGTTTAGGCAAGGTGCCCTTCATCGATGCCACTGCGATGCAATCGCTATGGGATTTACTCGACACTTGCAGGCGACATCACACGCGCTTGGTATTGTGTGAGGCAAAACCCAATGTGTTTAACAAGTTAAAGCTGGCTGGACTAGTTGGGCAGATTGGCCCGGAAAACATACTGGAACATCTGCATCAAATCAACCATCGTGAAGAAGGGGCCCAATGAATAACAAGGCGTTAGTAATACAAGATACTCAAACACCCTCGTTTGACGATGACACGTTCATGACTAGCAGAAATTTGATTGCTGAATACTGCAGTACGGAGTCAAGCGCTTTGTCTGCGATCGCAGCGGCACGCTATCGATGTGTGGTGGTGTCTATGGATATGCAGCGAGAAGATCCAATAGCCATTATTGGCGCGTTACGAAATGCTGAAAATACCCTTGGCTTATCTCCGACTCAGATATTGGTTGCAGGCAGAGTTCGTCAACCGACGCAGTCTGAACTCACTAAATTCAATATCAGTGCGCAGATTCGCTCGCACCATTTGAAGTGATATTGACCTCATGATTGTCACGCTAGCAGCAATACTTTAGTCAATGGTTTAATTAGTTAAACCCGCAGACGTGGCTGAGAACCTTTAGTTATTCAGTAATACCAAGCCAACTTTTATAAAAGTTGGTGCATTTTTTGCTAAAATAGCAAGCATTCATCACTACAAGACCTGCAAAATGAAAACGTCAAACGAAACAACGGCAAAACCTAAAAAAACGGTTAAATTTAAAGCGAGTGTTATTCCTAAGCTCACGCCGATTCATCAAGCTTTACAAAATCATTTGATTTTCTCAAGCTTCAAGACTAGCAGTGCTGCTACACCTAGAAATTGGTATGAAGCCGCCAGTTATACGGTGCGTGATCACGTGGTTGAACGTTGGATTAAAACGGCAGAATCTTATTATCGTGATGATCCTAAACGCGTTTATTATTTATCACTAGAGTTCTTAATTGGACGTATGTTGAGTAATGCCGCTCTAAATTTGGGCATTAACGATCAGTTGAAGGAGGGGTTGGCATCATTAGGACATGACTTAGAAAATACCGTGGAATTAGAAACCGATGCGGCATTGGGTAATGGTGGCTTGGGGCGCCTTGCTGCATGTTTCCTGGATTCCATGGCAACCATGGATATTCCAGCTGCAGGTTACGGCATTCGTTATGAGTATGGCATGTTCAGGCAGTCGATTGAAAATGGTCAGCAGATTGAAAACCCTGACAACTGGTTGCGTTATGGTAATGTTTGGGAGTTTCAACGCCCAGAGGCTACCTATAGTATTAAATTTTATGGCCATGTGTTGAAGTATCCAATGGATGATGGCGAAGTACAACATTGGGTTGATGCTGAACACGTGGTGGCAATGGCCTATGATGTGCCAGTCCCTGGTTATGGTACCGATACCGTAAACAACTTGCGCTTATGGTCAGCTAAAGCTGCGCGTGAGTTTGATTTAAAGCATTTTAATGATGGTAATTATGAAAAAGCGGTTGTAGAACGTAATGCTACAGAGAGTATTTCTAAAATATTGTACCCAAACGACACTTCGGTGTTGGGTAAAGAGCTACGCTTAAAACAGCAGTATTTCTTTGTATCTGCGTCTATTCAAGATATTTTACGTCGCTTTTTAAGCACGCATGATATTAAAACGCAAGCCGACTGGAAGCTACTTCCTGAAAAAATTGCAATCCAATTGAATGATACGCATCCATCTATTGGCGTGGCTGAAATGATGTATCAATTGGTTGATGTACATGAGTTACCATGGGCTTTTGCTTGGGAGCTAGTCGGCAAAATTTTCGCTTATACGAACCACACTTTAATGCCAGAAGCTTTAGAAACTTGGACGGTAGATCTGTTTGGCCGTTTATTGCCACGCCATTTAGAAATTATTTATAAAATCAACTTTGAATTTTTACACATGGTCAACCATCACTTCCCCGGAGATGCTGATTTGCTCAAGCGCGTATCAATTATTGATGAAAGTAATGGCCGCCGTGTGCGCATGGCGCATTTGGCGGTAGTGGGTAGTCATACTGTTAACGGTGTTGCTGCGTTGCACAGTGAATTATTGAAACAGCATCTTTTTGCAGATTTTGACCGCATTTATCCTGGTAAGTTAACTAATGTGACCAATGGCATTACCCCACGCCGCTGGCTAAATCAGGCTAACCCTGGCTTAACGGCATTGATTGAAAAAGCAATTGGTGCTGGCTTCAAAAAAGACCTCACACAAATTAAAAAAATCACGCCTTTAGCCGATGATGCCGATTTTAGAAAAGCTTTTGCGGCGGTAAAACATGCCAATAAAGTAAGATTAGCCGCAAAAATTGAACAAAAAACAGGCATTAAACTCAACCCTGATAGTTTGTTTGATGTACAAATTAAGCGTATTCACGAATATAAACGCCAACTACTTAATGTGTTGCATGTGATTACCTTGTATAACCGTATTCGTAACGGTGAAAAAGGCATTACCCCGCGCACTGTTATTTTTGGTGGCAAAGCGGCACCTGGTTATTGGATGGCGAAACAAATTATTCGTTTGATTAACGATGTTGCGGCAATTGTGAATGAGGATGTTGCTGTAGGGGATCAGCTCAAAGTGGTGTATTACCCCAATTATGAAGTTTCAGCCGCTGAAATTTTATTCCCGGGTAGTGATTTGTCCGAGCAAATTTCAACTGCAGGTACCGAGGCGAGTGGTACCGGCAACATGAAAATGGCTTTAAATGGTGCGCTCACTATTGGTACATTGGATGGCGCCAACGTTGAAATTAAAGAAGAAGTCGGTGATGAGAATATCTTTATTTTTGGTTTAACAACACCGCAAGTAGCTGAAGTGAAGGCCAGCGGTTACACCCCGCGTGATTATTACCATAGCAACCCAGAGTTAAAACAAGTGCTGGATATGATTGCGAGCGGCTACTTCTCAGTGGATGAACCAAACCGCTATCAAGCGATTGTTGATAATTTATTGAACAATGATCAATATTTACTGTTAGCCGATTACGGCAGTTACATAGATGCGCAAGATAGGGTAGGTAATTTGTATCAACATCAGGATGAATGGACACGCATGGCAATTTTGAATGTGGCTAATATGGCTAAATTCTCAAGCGATCGTGCTATTAGTGATTATGCCAACAACATTTGGCATGTAACGCCAAATACAAAGGCGAAAGCAAAAAATAAGTAGTGCTTAAGTTGTAAGTAATCACAAGACTGTAGACGTTTAGCCTGATTTTTATTAAAGCTTAGTGTAAATTATTGTTATTTTTAATTGAATGACATAAATTTACGTTAAGCTTTAATTTTTGCTATTGGTTGATTGGAGATAGTCATGCGCTTTATTATCGCAGCTTTAAGTTTTGCTTTGTTTGTTGGTCATGCTCATGCACTTGACGTGAGTGATTTAACCAATGCTGAAGCCAGTAGTGGACTTAAAGCCGCACTGATTCAGGGGGCAGGTAAGGCTGTTAGCCAATTAAGCGCAACGGATGGTTTTTTTGGTAATAAGGAAGTCAAAATTCCGTTACCTGATACCCTGAAAAAGGCGGAGAGAACCATGCGCATGCTGGGGATGGGTAAGCAGGCAGATGAATTGGTGCTTAGAATGAACCGTGCGGCAGAAGCGGCGGTGCCTGAGGCAAAAGCATTATTAGTGGATTCAGTCAAAAAAATGAGCGTAGCCGATGCCAAAGCTATTTTGACTGGTGGCGAAGACGCTGCAACGCAATACTTCAAAAAAACCACATCAGCACCGATGACCGAGAAGTTTCTGCCTATTGTTAAAAAAGCCACAGAAGACGTGCAGTTGGCGCAGCAATACAATAAATTTGCACAAATGGGCAATAAGGTTGGATTGGTGAAAAAAGAGCAAGTGAATTTAGAGCAATATGTGACTCAAAAAACCCTTGATGGCGTGTATTTAATGATGGCAAAAGAAGAGGCCGCTATCCGCAAAGACCCGGTAGGGCAAACCAGTAACCTGCTGAAAAAAGTGTTTGGCGCACTCAATAATTGAATGAGGTGAAGTTAAGGTTCAGTGAGTTTTATCAATTTATATTTAACCTACTAAATTCAATCGGCGGCAATGGTCAATTTAGGCTTAATTGCCGCTAATCTGTTAAAATTCTGCTTTATCCAACCCATTGATATTTAGCTGAGTTTTAATGAGCCAATCTAAACCAAATCCTCAAATGATTAGTTTGCGCGGTAGCGCTGCTTTATCACCTTTTCGCGTTGAAAAAATCCAAAATAACTTAAATATTATCTGCCCGAATATCGGACATTTTTATGCGGAATTTTGGCATTTTGCGTGGCTTGATAACGCGGCGTTAACGGCAGAACAAGCAGATAAGCTTAATCAAATTCTGACCTACGGCCCAAGTCTTCAAACAGAAGATCCGCAAGGCGAGCTGATTTTAGTGTTGCCTAGAATAGGTACGATTTCACCATGGGCATCGCGCGCTACCGATATTGTGCAACACTGTGGCCTGCCCGAGATTGCGCGTGTGGAGCGCGGTATTGCCTATTATGTGCAAACTAAAAATGGACAAGCGTTAACGGCTACAGAGCGCCAGCAACTATTGTCTTTAATTCACGACCGCATGACGGAATCTGTTTTTTCTCAGTTGCAGGACGCGGCAAAACTTTATCATACCGCGTCTCCTGCGCCACTAAGTACAGTGGATGTTTTGCAAGGGGGCAAAGCAGCGCTTAATCAGGCCAATAGCGAAATGGGCTTGGCATTATCACCAGATGAAGTGGATTATCTGCTTGATAACTTTACAAGAATGCAACGCAACCCAACCGATGTTGAACTAATGATGTTTGCGCAGGCGAACTCCGAGCATTGCCGACATAAAATCTTTAATGCCGATTGGGTGATTGATGGCGAACAGCAAGCGCTGTCGCTATTTGGCATGATACGCAATACGCACAGGCTTAACCCTGGTAACACGGTAGTCGCTTACTCTGATAACTCATCTATTGTCGCTGGACAAAACCCGGGTGAAACCAGTAAACGTTTTTATCCAACCGATAATGGCGCGTATGGCTATATTGAAGAAGAAATGCATTACCTCATGAAGGTAGAAACGCATAACCATCCGACGGCCATTTCACCTTTCGCCGGTGCGGCTACAGGTGCAGGCGGCGAAATTCGCGATGAAGGCGCTACTGGTAGCGGCTCTAAACCTAAAGCAGGCTTAACAGGCTTTTCAGTTTCTAATTTAAACATCCCCAACTTTAATCAACCGTGGGAATCAACTAGCTACGGCAAACCAGGGCGTATCGCTTCACCGTTTCAGAGTATGCTAGATGTCCCGCTTGGAGGCGCTGCTTATAACAATGAGTTTGGTCGCCCTAACATTGCAGGCTATTTCCGCACGTTTGAGCTGGAATCTCTGGATGCTAATGGTAAAGCTGAGGTGCGCGGTTACCACAAGCCCATTATGTTGGCTGGCGGCATCGGTAATATTTCAGCAAAACATTCTAAAAAGAACCCGATTCCGGCAGGCGCGGCTTTAGTGCAATTAGGTGGGCCTGCGATGTTGATCGGCCTAGGTGGTAGTGCGGCGTCTAGCATGGACACAGGCAGCAATGTCGAAAACTTGGATTTTGACTCAGTGCAACGTGGCAACCCTGAGCTGGAACGCCGTGCGCAGGAAGTGATTGACCGTTGCTGGCAGTTGGGTGAAAACAATCCGATTTTGAGCATTCACGATGTAGGCGCGGGTGGTATTTCTAATGCTTTTCCTGAGCTGGTGAATGATGCAGGCGTGGGTGCAATGTTCCAGTTACGCGACGTGCATAACGAAGAGCTGGGCATGTCGCCACGCGAGCTATGGAGTAACGAAGCGCAAGAGCGTTATGTAATGGCGATTGCGCAAGCAGATTTGCCGCGCTTTAAAGCAATATGTGAACGCGAGCGTTGTCCGTTTGCAGTGGTGGGTGTTGCTACTGAAGCACGTCATTTAACCGTGGCAGATAGTTATTTTGATAACAAACCTGTAGATATGGATTTATCGGTATTGCTCGGCAAACCGCCAAAAATGACGCGTGACGTTCAAAGCACTGCAAAACAATTGCACGTTTTTGAACCCAGTAAAATTGATTTAAAAGAAGCCGCAGCCCGCGTGTTAAGGTTGCCTGGCGTTGCGGATAAAACTTTCCTGATCACAATTGGTGACCGTTCTGTAACCGGTTTGGTGGCGCGTGAACAAATGGTAGGTCCATGGCAAGTGCCTGTGGCAGACGTTGCCGTAACGCTTGCCGGGTATGAAACCTACTTGGGTGAAGCCTTTGCTATTGGTGAAAAAGCGCCATTAGCCCTTGTGAATGCGCCTGCATCAGGACGTATGGCCATTGGTGAGGCAATCACCAATATTGCCGCCTGTTTAATTGATGATTTAAGTCATTTAAAACTCTCTGCCAACTGGATGGCACCAGCTGGGCATGCGGGTGAAGATGCGGCCTTGTACGCAACTGTAAAGGCGGTGGGTATGGAGCTTTGCCCGCAACTGGGCATTAGTATTCCTGTCGGCAAAGATTCCATGAGTATGAAGACCGTGTGGAGTGAGGTGGGCGCCAATGGAGAAGTTGAAAACAAGGCGGTTACCTCGCCGATTTCATTGGTGGTAACAGCGTTTGCGACAACGCCGGATGCACGTAAAACCCTGACGCCACAGCTGCAAACCGATGTGCCATCCAAGTTAATTGTGATCGACTTGGGCGCAGGTAAAAACCGTATGGGCGGCTCTAGTTTGGCGCAGGTGTATGGAGAAGTGGGTGATGTGGCACCTGATGTGGATGATGCTAATCAGCTTAAACATTTCTTTAACACCATTCAAAAATTGAACCAAGCGGGAAAAATTCTGGCCTACCACGACCGTTCAGATGGTGGTTTATTTACCACGTTAGTTGAAATGGCGTTTGCTGGTCATTGTGGTTTGAATGTTGACGTTTCAGGCTTGCCTGGCGGCGTTGTCGAAGTACTCTATAACGAGGAGCTAGGTGCAGTTATTCAAGTGCCGGCGCAAGATGCACCTGCCGTAGTCGCACAATTTAATGGTTTGGCACATGTGATTGCTGAGATAACAGAGGCGAACCAAATTGAGATTAAGCAACATGGTAGCGTAGTGTTCAGTGACACCCGTGTTAACTTGCATCGACTATGGTCTGAAACCACTTATCAAATGCAAGCGTTACGCGATAACCCACTAAGTGCGCAGCAAGAATATGACCGCTTACTCAATGACAATGATCGAGGCTTATTTGCGGAGTTGACGTACAGCCCAAGTGACAATATTGCAGCGCCTTATATCAATACTGGTGTTCGTCCTAAAATGGCGATTTTACGTGAGCAGGGCGTCAATGGCCATGTGGAAATGGCAGCCTCATTTGACCGCGCAGGTTTTGCCAGTTATGACGTGCACATGAGTGACATTATTGCCGGCCGTGAATCGCTACAAAACTTTGCAGGGCTGGTGGCCTGTGGTGGTTTTTCTTACGGCGATGTACTGGGTGCAGGTGAGGGTTGGGCTAAATCTATTCTATTCAATGCCCGTGCACGAGATGAGTTTTCAGCATTTTTCAATCGTCAGGATAGTTTTGCTTTGGGTGTTTGTAACGGCTGCCAAATGATGAGTAATCTGCGTGAGTTGATTCCGGGTGCAGCGCATTGGCCACATTTCGTGCGTAATAAATCTGAGCAGTTTGAGGCCAGGCTTGCTATGGTAGAGATTTTAGAGTCGCCCTCGCTATTTTTTAACGGCATGGCGGGCAGCAAAATGCCAATCGCTGTTGCACATGGTGAGGGCTTTGCCGAGTTTTCAAAAGAACCTTCTCAACTAAATGCTGTCAATGGTTTGCTGGCGCAAAAATTGGTGACTATGCGCTTTATTGATCATGCGTCAATTCCCACTGAGGTTTACCCGTTTAACCCAAACGGTTCGCCGCAAGGGGTGACAGGATTAACCAGCACAGATGGGCGTTTTAGTATTATGATGCCACATCCCGAACGTGTGATTCGTAACGTGCAAAACACTTGGCAACGTTGCGATGAGACAGAAGATAGTGCTTGGATTAGAATGTTTCGTAATGCAAGACGCAATGTTGCATAAGTTTAAAGCTGTAAATTAAGTTAAAAATAACCTTGGAGAAAAGTAACATGAAATTCATTAGTACACTGTTAGCTGCACTTGTTTTAAGTTTTTCTGTCAATGCCATGGCGCTCACTGATGATGAGAACATCGAGTTCGTTGAGGCTATCACGACGGGCAATTTGAAAATCGTTAAAAAATATGTAGAGGCCAATGCTAAAAATGTAGATGAGAAATCATTTGCTTGGTCACCAGTACAAATGGCGGCTAATAAAAACCAAATTGAGACCGTAAAGTACTTATTAAGCAAAGGTGCGGACATCAACTATGTACATCCTTTATCACATAACTCAGCGTTTCATTTAGCCGTATTTAATGGCTTTGACGACATGGTTAAGCTGTTGGCAAGCAAGGGTGCAAATGTTAACGAGAAGCTAAAAGCCGATGTGTCTATCCTTCGTCCGTTAAGAGATGGAGGCAACACCCACATGGTGGAGTTGCTTATTAGCCTTGGCGTAACAGATGAAGGTTGTCAGGAAGAAAAATGTTTTTAATCATGTGACTCAGGTCACGTATAGATCATGAAAAATTATTTAAAATGAGGTTTTAATTTACCTTATATATGCCATGAAAAAAATAATGACCATAATGGTTGGGGCAACGTTCTCGATAACCTCAGTAGTTAACGCTGCTGAGGTTTTTGTTTTATCCGCAGACCAAAATAACCATATACGTGTATTAGCTGCTTCTTGTGCTGCTTGCCACGGGACCAATGGTAATGGTGTTGATAAGGCGAAGCTACTAGCCGGCATTGAAAACACAGATTTTTTAAAGAAAATATTAGCCTTTAAATCAGGTGAACGTGAGGCGACTGTCATGCATAGACATGCTAAAGGTTTGAATACTCAAGAGATTGAAGGCTTAGCTTTTTATTTCTCAGCGCAAACCCCGCGCCAACCATCAGCGTTACCTTCACAAGTATTAAATAAAAATCATGCAAACTAACCGTCGCGACTTTATAAAATTAGCAGGTGTTGGTTTAGGTTTGAGTCTGGCAAATGCTAGTTTGCCAGCCTTTGCACGCGCAACCAAGCCACCCATAGGCCGCGTGGTAATTGTCGGTGGTGGTTATGCCGGTGCAACCGCTGCCAAGTATCTGCGGCTATGGAGTTTAGGCGCCATTGAAGTGATTGTGGTTGAAGCCAATAAACAATTTGTATCTTGCCCATTAAGCAATTTGGTGTTGGGTGGTAGCAAAAGCATCAATGACTTAACTTTTGGTTATGATGCACTTAAGGCAAACCATGGCATTCAATGGGTGCAGGATACGGTAATCGCCATTGATAGCACGGCAAAAAAAGTCACTATGCTACGTGGTGATTTGATCTATGATAGATTGATTGTCGCGCCAGGCGTTGATTTTATTTATGATGATTTACCTATGCTGGCAAGTGCTGAAGCACAACAGCAGATACTGCACGCATGGAAAGCGGGCTGGCAAACGGTAAATTTGCGCAAGCAATTAGAAGCCATGCCAGATGGCGGCGTGTTTGTGATGAACGTACCCAAAGCGCCTTACCGTTGCCCACCTGGGCCTTATGAGCGGGTGTGTCAGGTGGCAAGTTACCTCAAGGTAAATAAGCCCAAAAGTAAAATTATTGTGCTGGATGCCAATGCGGAAATTATCTCTAAAAAAGGCTTATTCATAAAAGCTTGGGCTAATTTGTACCCAGGCATTGTAGATTACCGTCCCGATAGTGCGGTTATCAGTGTGGATGTTGCGACCAAAACGGTCACCACAGATTTTGATAAAGTAAGCGCAGATGTGCTTAATATCATTCCGCCACAGCGTGCGGGCAAAATCGCGCAAATAGCGAACTTGACCGAAAAAGACTACCCGTGGTGCGAAGTTGATTTTTTAACGTATGAATCCAAACTGGTGCAAAACGTACATGTGCTGGGCGACAGCGTTGCAGCAGGCCTGCCAAAGTCTGCGCACATGGCCACCAATCAAGCTAAAGTGTGCGCTAATGCGATTGTGCAGTTGATGGCAGGGCAAGCCCCAGACCCGATACCCGTATTTGCAAATACTTGCTATAGTTTTGTCACTGATAAATCTGCCATGCATGTGGCCAATGTGTATCGTTATGATGCAGCTAAAAAAATCATGATATCTGCTGAAGGTGGCGGTGTGTCGTTAGCCCCTTCAGATAAAGAGGGCGACTATGCGGCCAGTTGGGCAAAAAACATTTGGACAGATGTGTTGACTTGATTTTAATATAGACCTCACGCTAACGTGACTCAAAAAATGCCTGATTATTTAACACAAAATATGCTCAAGTTACTGACTTTGCTGCTGTTGTTGGCTGCGCCGTTAGCCATTGCCAGCCCTGATCTAACGCAAATTAAACTCCCTTCTGGTTTTGAAATTAAGCTTTTTGCCAGCGCCGCTACAAAAAATAGCGCGGCATTACGCGGGGTTAGATTTATTGCGTTTGACGCAAAAGGCAATCTTTACGTTTCTGTAGCAAAAATGAATAAAGTGCTGATGCTGCCCGATGCCAATCAAGACGGCATTGCTGATGAAGTCATCACCGTGGCAGAAAACCTGAATGCGCCGCAAGGCTTAGCCTTCGTGGGGGATGATCTGTTAGTGGCTAATCAAAATGGCGTGGTCAAGCTTAAGCAGGAAAACGGGCGATGGTCAGCTGCGCAGCCCTTTATAACAAACCTGCCGGCTGGCGGACATACGCTTAAAAATATAAAGTTGGGTGCCGATGGCTTTTTATATATCAATGTAGGTTCAAGCTGCAATGTGTGCCTTGAAAATGACCCGCTACGTGCAACGATATTGCGTTATAGCATTGAGGGTAAACCTGCAGGCGCATTAACAACATTGGGTCGTCATCAACAGTCTGCCATATGGGCGCGTGGTTTGCGTAATTCGCAAGGTTTTGCTTGGCACCCTGTAACCAAACAAATGTTTGCTACCAACAACGGGGCTGACAATCGCTCTGCTATTAAAAATGGCGTTGTGAATGACGAATTACCGCCAGAACATTTAAATAAAATTGAAGCGGGTAAACATTACGGCTGGCCCCATTGCTGGGCAGACCCCAATAATCTGAATGCACCGGTGGAAGATCCCAATTTCGCTGCTAAAACTGGGTTTTGTAACAACACGCAAGCCCCTGCAATTACTTTTACCTCACACACAACGCCGATAGGCATCACTTTTTTAGATAAAACCAATTGGCCAGCTGAATATAAATCAGATGCCATTGTGGCAATGCATGGTTCCTGGAACCGTAAACAACCCGCAGGTTACCAGCTGGTTCGTGTAAAATTCAAACAGGATCAGGCGCACACGGTTGATGATTTTGCTACGGGTTGGTTGCATGGTAAAGAAGCGTGGGGCAGACCCGTTGATGTAGCCGTTGGCACAGATGGTGCGCTGTATGTCACTGACGATAAGCTAGGCGCAATTTACCGCATTAGCTATCAAGGTAAGTAAGGAATAAATAAGATGAAAAAACAGATCACCTATATTTTGTTAGCATTAACATTACTGTTGAATTTGAATGCGCAGGCTGATGAAGCCAGCAGCAGCAATAGCAGCCCTAATATGCTGGTTTATATTCAGCCAGTGGAATATACCAACCCTATCAAGTTATTGCATTTTTATCGTGATTACTGGTTTTACCAAGGTCCAGTGTTAGAGCAGCTAGCCCTGCCTAAATTAACTCAACTGTATGGCGCGGTGAGCCTGTGCGAAAGCAATCAATCGGCCAATGCTTTAGTTTGGTTGCAACCCAGAATGTTTTATAACTCACAGGTACAACTATTTTATAGTGAGGTTACCGCCAATGTTTATACAGGGGTCGGTAAGCTTGTAGGTACTTATGTGGGGGAATCCAAGCAGCATGGTTTTTTAGATATAAAACCAGATTATTGGATAGAAAAATCCTACGCGCTGGCTATTGATGAAATGATAGCGAAAATGCAAGCCGATAGCGCGTTGCAAACCTTAATCAATACACCGCAAGCAAACGGCACCAATGCCGCCCCTTGCAGCATGGTCACTTTGCTGCCAACACCTAGAATCAGAGCGATGTCTTTCTAGGAAAGACCTTTTGGAAATGACTTTTCAGGAAAGAATTTAGGAATAATTATGCCACATACAAAAATAACATTAGCCTCAATTTTCGTACTTAGTGCCTTAACACTAGGTTGCCAAAGCACCACAAAACCTATTGCATACACACCACAAAAAATTACCGGATTAAAAATGCCGGAATCCGTGGTGCAAGCCAAAGATGGCCGTATTTTTGTATCAGAAATCAACGAGTTTGGTAAAGATGGTGATGGCCAAATTACTGTGATAGATACATTAGGCAAAGCCTCTATTTTTGCCAGCGGCTTAGATGACCCAAAAGGGCTGGCAATGATTGGTCAAGATTTATACGTGGCAGATAAAACTAAAATCTTAAAAATCACACCAACTGGTGAAGTGAGCATATTTGTTACGGCAGAAAGCTTTCCAGCCTTCCCGCAATTTTTAAATGATTTAGAAGCCGACCTCCAGGGAAATTTGTATGTAAGCGACAGTGGCGACCTGTTTAAAACAGGTAAAGGCGGCGCCGTGTATAAAATCAACCCGCAAGGCGGCGTACAGTTGCTCATTAACGATACGCAAGACGCACGTATTAAAGCGCCTAATGGCTTGTTGGCAGATGACACAGGCAATGTATTGATCCTTGTAGATTTTACCTCTGGCGTGCTTTACAGCTTAAATACGCAAACGCAGGCTTTAGCTGATATTAGTGAAGGCTTTGGTGGTGGTGATGGCATCGTGCATCATTCTAATGGCACCATGTACGTGAGCGATTGGAACAACGGCAAAGTGTTTAGTATCAATACCAAAGGTGATGTTGAATTGTTAAAAAGCGGTTATCAAGCAGCGGCAGATATTGCCATTACTAAAGATGAAAAATACATCATGGTGCCGGATATGAAAGCAGGCGAGCTGGATTTTATTTCGTTGCAATAACAAAACTCAGTGAACGAATTAAGACAAAGCGCCTTGCACTGGTTAGCTGAGTGCAACGTGAGCTACAAAACCGCAGGTGTTGGCGCGCTTAATCAGGCTTGGCTGGCAGGTCAAGTGTGTCTTGATGTGAATGGGCAACTTGCTGAAAACCTGGTAATTCCTGGTCATCCTGCTAAGCCGGAATTAGTGTCGCCGCTCACCGTTAAAAAGCGCTCCATGCGCACCCTTGAAGGTCGCGCGGCCTTAATCCACGCGCTGGCGCATATAGAGTTTAATGCCATTAACCTTGCTTTAGATGCTATTTGGCGCTTTGCTAACATGCCGCAAGACTATTATGCTGATTGGCTCAAAGTAGCGGCGGAAGAGGCCTATCACTTTAACTTACTCAATGACCATTTACAAACGATGGGTTTCAGCTATGGTGATTTTTCTGGCCATAATAGCCTGTGGGAGATGGCACAAAGAACACAAGCGGACGTACTGGCCAGAATAGCATTAGTGCCGCGCACCATGGAAGCGCGCGGTTTGGATGCCAGCCCACTGCTACGTAATAAATTTGCACAAGTAGGGGACACACAGGTCGCTGAAATTCTGGATATTATTTTACGCGATGAAATTGGCCATGTGGCGATTGGCAATCGCTGGTTTAATTGGCTGTGTGAACAACGCGGGCTGGATTCGATAGCCGCTTATGATAGCTTGGCTAAACAGTACAGTGCACCTAAATTACGTAAACCCTTTAATCTGGAAGCCAGGCGTAAAGCCGGGTTTACTGAGGCCGAGTTGGCGTTGTTGAGTTCTGCAAGTCAGGCAGGCTGCTAGATGTAACGCATCAGGAAAATCGACCAGCAGTGAAATTATAAGTGCTGAAATTGCTATGTAACTAATAGCATGCCTGCCATTTTAGACGCATTGCTGTCGAACGTCTTGGTGCAAGTACATTTGGCATGATTGGCAGAACGCTCAATGAGACAATCAGCAAAATCTGCGTTTGAGGCAACATACGCAGATAAGGCCTTTGCAACAACCTCTGCATTTTCGATAACAAACTCTCGAGTATGTAAAAGTGACTGTAGTATCATCACGGTTTCCTCTTTATTAGCCTGATAACAGCCCTGCATCACCCACACCAGTTCAACCGTTGAAACCAGCGTAATGAAACCTGGATTTTCATTGGATAACGCCTCTACTAACTTAGTTGCTTTTGGTGACTGCACTGTATCGTCCTGCGCGATATAACGTACGATGATGTTAGTGTCTAAGCCAATCATTTATTTGCACCGTTAGTTGCGCCACGCGCTGCAATCATTTGGTTCATTTGCTCTATTGTAACGGGCGTGTTTGGTATGCGTAGCAAGCCTTTTAGATTTTGTACTGGGCTTGTAGCGGCAACTATTAAAAATTGACCCTTACCTGATTCTACAAACTCAACCCTACTACCACTCTCAAGGCTCATGGCCGCACGAACAGCAGCAGGAATAGTGATTTGCCCTTTAGATGTGAGTGTTGCGGTTGACATGATATTCCTTTCAAATTTTGAATAATCTTACTTTAATGTAAGGAGTAATCAAAGTCAAGAATCAATTAGGTTCAGATTATCCCCATTTGCCTTTATTTTATTCCGATTTATTTTTTATGAGTCGAGGGGTAATCGTGCTGACCCCATTTTATTTTCTAAGTATTGCTAAACGAAATCGAGGGATATTCCCCTAAAACCTCTCGATTTCGTTGCACTACATCGAGGCTACTGTTAGACCTTAACGCATGGTGCAATATAGACGCAATTTAGTAGCAGGTGGAACGTATTTTTTTACGGTGACGTTAATCAATCGCGATTCTAATATTTTAACGCGACACATTGATGCGTTGCGAACATCGGTTGAGCGGGTAAAGCAAACGCAGCCTTTTGAAATTGTTGCTTGGGTGGTGTTGCCAGATCACCTGCATGCAGTATGGACTATGCCAGTGGGTGATGATGATTATTCCAGTCGTTGGCGAGCAATTAAATCACATTATGTGCGTAGCCTTAAGCGCCAAGGCGTATCAATCAAGATGCGTGCTGATGGCTCTGCACTATTATGGCAACGTAGATTTTGGGAGCACACCATTAAAGATGAGGAAGATTTACGTCGTTGTGTAGATTATTGTTATATTAATCCGGTAAAACATGGGTTGGTGAATGCCGTAGTCGATTGGCCATATTCCAGTTTTCATCGAGATGTTAAGCGTGGTGTTTATCCATGTGACTGGGCCGGAGGTGGAGATAATAATGTAGATGATTTTGGTGAGCCATCAATAACAGTAGCCTCGATGTAACGAAGTGGAATCGAGGGAATACCATGCAATAGCCGCAAAAAACCCCACCGTAAATGATGGGTTTTGTTTTTTGTAGCCTTGATGAAGCAAAGCGAGAATCAAGGGGTTTTGGTTACATTGTCCCTCGATTCCATTTCATTGCATCGAGGCTACGCTTGCTTTCTTTTGTCGGTCATGTCGATACTCCTTAGCGATATTGTCGCTTATTTAAAGTATCCGTTAAAATGGGGGAGGTTCAGTCTGACCCCATTTTACCACAAACAAAAAAACCACCCAATCCGTGAAGATTGGATGGTTTTCAAATACGTATGGGCAAAAGAGCGTTGTCCACCCTACACGGCTAGCTTATTAGCAATTTTTTGGTTTGTATTTTGTATCAAATGTTGATGCGCAAGTCCAAAGACCTGTTGAACCAGCGTAGGTGTATGTAATTGTTTTACCATTAAAACTGGTTGCATTGCCGTTTTTCGTTGTACATACAAGTGTAGTGCCAGTAACCGTGTTGGCACAATAGGTTGTAGAAGGTTGAATGCCGATAAAGCCATCAGCTGTACCAGTGGTAGATGGAGTTTTACCATCAGTTATCGCTAGCGAAAATCCGATTTTACCAGGAGTGACTTCTGCTAAAGCACTGGCTACTTGTGACTTGATGGTGTAGTCTTGGTACGCAGGAATTGCAACAGCTGCCAAAATACCAATAATCGCCACCACAATCATCAATTCAATCAAGGTAAAACCTTTTTGTACTTGTTTCATTTTAATTTCCTTTGTGTAAAAAGTTTGAACTACCGTACACATGCATGCTGTTAATGTTAATAAGCTGCCGTGCTTGAAATGATATATGCAATAGCTATGCCAACTCTTTAATGCCAAAAAGCGGGGTTTCCCCCGCTTTTTAAATACTTCGCTGACAAAATTTGTCACTTTATGTGCAACTCAAGTCACTTTTGATGGTTACCAAAATTGCCACCAAGGTTTTTTGTTCGCTACTGCGCCAGCTTCCTGGCCCGTTACTTTGACGATTCGGCTGCCTTTTTTAGGCCGGCTAAACCAGCATCAAAAATGCCGTTAATAGCGTTTAAAGCGGTTTCATCATCTTGGCCTGCTGGAATTGGTGGGTTCAGTTTGTATAAACGGTAGAAGCGACCAACCCATTGCACGTTAACTTCACCTGCGTTGGCACCTTTAGTCACTAGCATGAACGCATTATAATCGGTAAGTGGTAGTGGGCTGGTGATGATTTCGTAACGGATTTTCATGTCAGCATCGTCTGCACTGCGTAGTTTTTCAACGATAGCGCCGCCATCTTTAAGCGTTAAGGTTCTGAAGGTATCATCGCCTTTTTTCTCAAGCTTTGTGCTTACCACAGCCGGGTGCCATTTTTGCATATTGCCGAAATCTTTAACCAAAGCCCAAACTTTAGCCGGGTCTGCCTTGATGGTGATAGATTTATCTACTTTGAGCGGTGATGGGCCGTGTGCTGCTGCCGTAAAAGAAACCAAACTTGCACTTAAACCAAGTGCGATTAACGCGAGGATTTTTTTCATTCATTTTTCTCCAAAACTCTTTATTGATGGGTGAAGTTATTCAAAAACAGCTATACATTATAAATGAAAACGCACTTTATTGAATGTATTGGCGATTGTATTTACGTTAACGATGCCGTTGGGGCTTGGTTGACAGAGGTTGTAGCTTTGTCAGTCCTTCCCCTACTAGGGGGAAGGTTAGGATGGGGGTAGAGCGTAACAAGATTGCCGCGTTCTTACCCCCACCCTAAAAAGGGGAGGGAGTATTTTTGTGTGATTAGATAGACTAGGTTAAAATCATCGCCCTAAAACAAACGGTACTTTTATTGTTCAGGCAATACAAACTGCCCAAACGCGCGGCTTTTGTCACCGGTTTTAATGGTGGTTAATAATTTATTGGTTTGCGTATCTATTACGCTCACATCATTGCTACCCCAATTAGCCACATAAGCGCGTTGGTTGGCATGGTCCAGGCTAATCCCTTCCGGTGTACTGCCAACGTTGATGGTGGCGATTGCCTTTTGTGTGGTTAGATCAAGCACGGTGACGTTGTCGTCTTGCGTGTTGGTGACATACAGTGTTTTTTCATCCAGGCTAAATGCGGCACAATAGGGGTGGTAGCCAACCTTTATGGTTTGTTGTGTATTGGTTTGGGTGTTGATAATGCTTACTGTATCGTCTTGTACATTAACGCTCGCTAGTAAGTTGCCACTTTTGCTTAAGGCCAGACCAAATGGGTGTTTGCCAACGTTAATGCGTTTTTTGATATTGAGCGTGGCTGTTTCTATCACAGCGATGTCGTTACTATCGCGATTGGCGACATATAGCCACTGGTTATTGGGGCTTACTATCAAGCCTGCGGGCGCATCACCTGCGCTAACCTCTTGCATTAAAATGTTTTTTTCGGTGTTAATAGCAATGACGCGATTATCAAACCAGTCGGCGACATAAAGCATTTTATTATCTGGTGATAACGCTAACCCTACCGGTGAGCCTTTTATTTTTATGGTGTCGATGAGCTTATTGGTTTGCGTGTTGATGATTGATATATTTTGGCTTTCAACATTTGAAATATAAGCGCGTTGCAATTTTGCTGATACTGCCACGCCAACTGGTGCCTTGCCAACTGTAATCGTATTGATGACCTGGTTTGATGTAGTGTTAACGACTGATACGCTATTGTCACCTTGGTTGGTAATGTAGGCATATGAATTATGGGGTGTTGCGCTACAGGCACTAAACAGGATGTTGGCGATTGCAAGGGGCACAAAATAGCGTGTTTTAAATAATGTCATGTATTTTATATTCATTTTGTATTCAATTGATAGGTCATTGATATTCATTGAGGTTGATTTAATTAGCTTTGTAGCAAATGGTTGCTTTCAATAATGCAAGAAATATGAAAAAATTGCACTAAATAATTAAGGCAGTAAATTGTTATGTTAGATCGAGACGGGTTTCGCCCGAATGTTGGCATTATT
>JAURWJ010000094.1 GCA_030655015.1 Methylotenera sp.
CAGTAATTGAATTTGTAATTTTTACATTATTTCGCATGGTTGCACCCAGTCTCAATGTTGCTTAAATAGGTACGCAAAATAGCGTGATAATGCGCATCTGGCATTAAAAACGCGTCGTGACCATGCGCAGCCGTCACTTCAGCGTAACTCACGGTGCGTTCATTATCAAGCAAGGCTTTGACGATTTCACGCGAGCGTGCGGGTGAAAATCGCCAATCGCTGGTGAAGGAAAGTACTAAAAATTGTGCGGTAACATTTTTTAGGGCGGCGCTTAAATCGCCATTAAATGGCAATGCCGGGTCGGAATAATCCAAAGCACGCGTCATGCGCAAATAGGTGTTGGCATCAAATTCACCGGCAAATTTATCACCTTGATCGCGTAAATATGACTCCATCTCAAACTCAACATCAAAGCTGTATTTAATGGTATCTTTAAGTTTGCGACCAAACTTTTCCCCCATGGCATCATCACTCAAATAGGTGATATGTCCCAACATGCGTGCGATACGCAAACCGCGGCGTGGCACCACACCATGTGCATAATAGTCGCCGCCATGAAATTCAGGGTCGGTGATAATCGCCTGGCGTGCGACTTCATTAAATGCCATATTTTGCGCAGTAAGATTGGGTGCCGCCGCAATAATCAAGGCATAGCGTACGCGTTCAGGGTAGGCAATCGTCCACTGTAAAGCTTGCATGCCACCCAAGCTACCACCAATGACAGCGGCTAATTGTGTAATGCCTAAGTAGTCTAATAAGCGCGCTTGCGAATCTACCCAGTCTTCTACGGTAAGGATAGGAAACGTCGAGCCCCAAGGCTTGTTAGTAGCTGGATTGATGCTTGCCGGGCCAGAACTGCCATGACAGCCGCCCAAGTTATTGAGCCCGATCACAAAAAACCGATTAGTATCTAACGGTTTGTTCGGGCCAATCAGGTTATCCCACCAGCCCGGGTACTTGTCACTTTCTTGGTATTTCCCCGCCACATGATGATTGCCTGAAAGCGCATGGCAAATGATGACCGCGTTAGATTTGTCTGCATTTAACGTGCCGTAGGTTTCATAAACCAAATCAAATTGCGGCAAACTCTCCCCGCTTTTAAGTTTAAGCGGCGCGCTAAAGTGTGCTATTTGCGGAGCAACAATGCCAATAGAGTTATTTTCTTGCATAATTTAATTATACTATGGCTTATGGCACAAACTCACGC
>JAURWJ010000097.1 GCA_030655015.1 Methylotenera sp.
AAGTCACGGATGCAAACGATCAAGCCATGCTAATTCATAGCGCAAAAGTTTTTTATAAATTATATGGCGATATTTTCCGTACAATAGACGCTGAATTTATGCAAAACTAGGGAAGCACTGATTAAATGAGCGAGCGGGATAAAGTGCAAGGCGCACGGAACGCAGAAACCGAGATAGTACGTCCTGTACAGCGAGGTTACGAGTACCACGCAACGCAGCAATTTGCCTGCGTAGCCATTTAATCAGCGCTTCCCTAACGGGTAGAACTTATCGGGAGTATGACTGTGCAACTCAAAAACAAGCGAATTTTACTCACTGGCGCCACTGGTGGCATTGGCAAGCATTTGGCACTCTTATTGGCCAGAAAAGGTGCCAAGTTAGCAATCGTTGGCCGTGATACTGACAAGCTAGAAGCGCTAGCCAATCAAATCGCTCAAAATGGCATGGCTGTAGCGCAGATTATTGCTGATTTTGAGGTGATGGGATCCGCCGAAAGGGTTGCAGCCGAAGCGTTAGAGAAACTTGGCGCAGTGGATATTTTAATCAACAACGCGGCCATTCTTGATTTTATTCAGTTTGAAGACCAAACGCCTGAACGTATCGCGCAAATGATACATATCAATGTCACCGCGCCCATTCAGCTTGCGCACGCGTTACTGCCACAATTTAAAGCCAACAATCAAGGCCATTATGTGATGATAGGTTCTATTTTAGGCTCGATCGGGTTCCCACATTACGCCACTTATTGTGCTAGCAAATTTGCCGTGCATGGGTTTTCTCAAGCCTTGCGCCGCGAGTTAGTGGATACCAATATCGGCGTTACCTACATTGCACCACGCGGTGTAAATACACAAATGAATGATGCCGCCACACTCGCCATGCTCGCGAAAACCGGGGGCAATTTAGATGAGCCAGAAAAAGTCGCGGCCATTGTAATAAAAGCACTAGAAGATGAAAAACAAGAAGTGTTTATCGGGCAACCCGAGTCATTTTTTGCTTGGCTCAATGGTGTACTGCCACAGGCGGTGAATCTTGGCTTAAAAAAACAAACCAAGCTGGCAAAAGACTATGTCACCAGAAACCTAAAATAGCGCAACTAAATTAGGTTTGTGTCTGCTGATAAATTATTCAGGTTAAAAGTACAACACTACTGGAAATACGGTTACTGCCAATACTAATATGAGCCAGTCCATCCCCCAGCGCTCAAGATGCCCAGTGAAGTGCAAAAAAATCGTTGTAATTGCAACGACGTAATATGCTAAATAAATAGTCAGTGCCATATATCCACCAATACAGTTGTGTTAATTTTTCATCCATCACTAGTTTAGCAAAAATTATTTAATAAAGCTTAATTTTAATCGCGCATTAAAGCCCTTGCTACATAGTTTACCCGACCAGCTCTCTAGGTTTTTCTTTAAAGTCCCTGCTTTAAATCACAAATCGTAAGGCAATCACTTGACTTAAGCACTTGGTTTTATTGCCGTTCTAGCGTATATTTCTCCCATTGCTAGGGGTCTGTATTTTAACCAGAATACAGTGAGACACACCCTTTGAACCTGATGCGGATCATACCGCCGTAGGGAAGCACTTAACATGCTTCCCTGATGATTTGATGTGGGCGAAGCGACTGACGCTTACCCACAAATTAAACCAATAGGGAAGCGGCTTCACTGCTCCCTATGTTATTTTGGAGCTATACAGTGAACGCAACTGATAAAGAATTAAGCAAAAATTTCGCAAAGTTTTTAACTGCCACCGCCGAAGTTGACCCTGCCACCACACAAGCTTTTGCTAAATCACGCAAAGTCTATATAGAAGGCAGCCGACCCGACATTCGCGTACCGTTTCGTGAAATTTCGTTAAGCGACACGCCATCCATGTTTGGCGCAGAAAAAAATCCACCGGTCATGGTCTATGACACCTCAGGCCCTTACACAGACCCAGATGTAAGCATTGACATCCGTAACGGCTTGCCAGCTTTACGCGCGGCCTGGATTGCAGAGCGCAATGACACCGAGCAACTAGATGGCCCCAGCTCAGATTTTGGTGTTGCACGAAAAAACGACCCGGCACTGACAGAAATGCGCTTTAACCTGACGCGCCAGCCACTACGTGCTAAAGCGGGCATGAATGTGAGCCAAATGCACTATGCGCGCCAAGGCATGATCACCCCTGAAATGGAATACATCGCCATCCGCGAAAATCAACGCCGCGAAAACATGAGCGAGCTGCTACAAACGCAACATGCAGGCCAAAACTTTGGCGCAAGCATCCCCAAAGTAAT
>JAURWJ010000099.1 GCA_030655015.1 Methylotenera sp.
ACAGCCAACTCCAGCAGGCGAAGCTCTCTATAGGTAATCACCAAAAAATTGCCGCAACCGCAGGCAGGGTCTAAAAATGTGAGGCTGCGTAATTTTTTATGGAGCTCAAACAAGCGGTTTTTATTGCCCTTTATTTTTTCAAATTCCGCCCATAGCGCATCTAAAAACAAGGGCTTAATCAGCTTTAAAATATTTTCTTCGCTGGTGTAATGTGCGCCTAAATTGCGCCGTGCTTCGCTATCCATAATGCTTTGAAACAGACTGCCAAAGATGGCGGGGGAGATTAAGCTCCAATCCAGCGCGCATAAATCCAGCAGGGCTTCGCGCATTTTGCTGTCAAACTGTGCGGGCGGTAGCGGTTCGGCAAATAGTTTGCCGTTAATGTATGGAAAAGCACTCAGGCTTTCATCCAGATTAGTCAGGCGTTTTTCAGGTGCTTGATTCAGCACATAAAACAGGCTAGCGAGGTGGTGCGCCAAGTCGCTACCATCAGCGGCTGTTTTGGTTTCGATATAATCCTGAAATAATCGTTTTTCAAAGATGGTGGTGTCCTCGCTAAACAAACAAAATAGCAGGCGCACCAAATAAACTTCTAATTCATGTCCGGTATAACCCACGCCTTTAAGCGCATCGTGCAGCTTACCCATACGCTCTGCGGCTTTGATATTGATAGGATCTTGCGCTTTGATGACCTGCGTTTGATACCCAGCAATAAAACCAAACGATTTCACGTTTTGGTATAAGTCTTTAAGCAAAAATTCAGTAATGTACCCTGTGTTTAAATCATGCAACTGAAAGCGCTGAAAATCACACACCAGCACATAACGCGGAATATCGCGCTCTTTAATGCCTGAAAAGTAATCAATGGCCTGATCATAAGCGCGACTCAGGTTTTTACCGCTAGATTTCATTTCTACCAATAAAATACCAGGCCAAAATAAATCAACATAGCCATCTTTACCACCATGCTTTTTAACCGCATGTTCAAAGGTGGCCACGCGCTTATTGGTGATGCCAAATACTTCAAAAAAACCGATCAAAAAAGGTTTAGCTTGGCTATCTTCATTTGCGGCATCATGCCACTCTTTAGCAAAAGCATTTGCGCGCGATTTAATTTCGTTCCAAGAGAGTGCCATGTAATGTGCTAATCCAATTTTTATTGTGGCTAAAGTATAACCTGAGACATTAGCACTGATATAAATAACCTGCGAATTGATGGGAAATGATCAAAAATATTCGCGCAAACACCGCATGCTGCATTCATGATGTTTCACGTGAAACATTGCTCTTGCAATCGAAGTTATAAAAGCGATTAACAATTTTAAAGTTAACAATAATTTACAGCCCTATGTTATTTAAGGCCTTACTATTGACGTGTGCAATCATGCACGATTATAGTATAGCTAGCGATGCGCGAACTTATCACAACGCTTTCATCTGGTAAATTTAGCAAAAATTTAAGGAGAATTTCAATGGCGGGTAAATTTGAATTAAAAGTAGCAAAAGGTGGCCAATTTCACTTTAATTTATTGGCGGGTAATGGCCAAATTATCATGCAATCTGAAATGTATGAAACTAAAGCCAGCGCTTTGAATGGTATTGCTTCTATTCAAAAAAATGCGGCAGATGACGCACGCTACGACCGCTTGACTTCAAAATCAGAAAAACCATACTTTGTACTTAAAGCCGCCAACCACCAAGTGATTGGTCAAAGCCAAATATACGAAAATGAAGCAGGGCGCGACAATGGCATTGAATCTGTGAAGAAAAATGCACCCGGGGCTGGGGTGGTTGACTTAACGGTCGAATAACGCGCATTAACCATGCTTTGTAGGCGCGCTATAAATTGCGTGCCTACAATATTACTTACCGATACAAAATTTAGAGAATATCTCACCCAGTAAATCATCAGGGGTAAATTCACCAGTAATGCTACCAAGTGCTTCTTGCGCTAATCGCAATTCTTCAGCCAATAATTCAGCTGCACTTATTTGAGTAGTAGCCACTTGCAAATGCACCTGCACGCTGCTTAATGCCTCCAAATGTCTGGCGCGCGCCATAAAAACACCTTCGGCATTATTTTGATAACCCGCAAGTTGTAATAAATGACTTTTAAGCAACTCTAGCCCAGCACCAGTTTTGGCTGAAATATAAATATGCGTGGTACGGTCTATTTCTTTAACAAATGCAGTTTGATTAGCAACATCAATTTTATTATGCACCCAAATTTTGCGTATTTCTTGCGGCAACCGCGCTAGAATCGATTTTTCAGTTTCAGTAATACCATGAGCTGCATCAACCAATAATAATGCGATATTAGCCGTTTGTAGAGTTGCCCAAGTTCGTGCAATCCCGAATTTTTCGACTTCATCTTCAGTTTCACGCAAACCTGCTGTATCAATAATGTGTAACGGTACGCCGTTTATTTGTATTGCATTTTTAATGGTATCGCGCGTGGTGCCTGCAATTGAAGTAACAATCGCAATTTCTTCACCTGCGAGTTGGTTCATCAAGCTGGATTTCCCAACATTAGGTTGGCCAACCAATACAACATTGATCCCTTCACGCAATAAACTGCCTTGTTTAGCTTTTGCAAATACCGTCAACAGTTCAGCAATAATGGCGTTTAGTTTTTCTGCCACGTGTCCTTGGCTAATAAAATCAATTTCCTCTTCAGGAAAATCCAAACATGCTTCAACAAACATGCGTAAATCAATCAGCTTTAAAAGTAGGGCATTGATGCGTTGCGAAAACTCGCCAGATAAAGAACGTACCGCACTTTTGGCAGCCTCTGCCGTAGCGGCGTTAATCACATCAGCAACAGCTTCCGCTTGCGCTAAATCTATTTTGTCGTTGAGGTAAGCGCGGCGTGTAAATTCACCCGGTTCAGCTTGGCGCGCACCTAGCGCAATACAACGCGCCAATAATATTTGCATGAGCGCAGTACCGCCATGTGCTTGAAGCTCAAGCACATCTTCACCGGTATATGAGTGTGGATTAGGGTAATAAATCGCAATGCCGCGATCAATTAAATCACCATCAGCTTGCCTAAAATCCAAATAAGCGGCATATCGTGGAGGTGGGCAGCGCCCTAATACTTGGGTGGCAATTGTTTGACTTAATGGCCCAGAAATACGTACCACACCGATGCCGCCGGCACCACTGGCAGTGGCAATGGCGGCAATCGTGTCTATTGAGTTAGTGTTTTTTGACAATTTTCTTAGCGAGTGTTTCTGCGTGTATCATTTTGTTGATGTACCACTGCTGTGCAATAGACAGCACATTATTTACCAACCAATACAACACTAAGCCCGCAGGGAAGAAGAAAAAGAACACACTGAATACCACTGGCATCCAAGTCATGATCTTGGCTTGCATCGGGTCTGTAGGTTTTGGGTTAAGCCTGGTTTGAATAATCATGGATGCACCCATGAGTACCGGCAAAATATAGTAAGGATCAATAGCTGAAAGGTCTTTA
This sequence comes from Methylotenera sp., assembly GCA_030655015.1. Lineage (GTDB taxonomy): Bacteria > Pseudomonadota > Gammaproteobacteria > Burkholderiales > Methylophilaceae > Methylotenera. Next base: position 3,479 of record JAURWJ010000099.1, read on the forward strand.
ATCCAACCAAAAAACGGTGCATGGCGTAACTCAACCGAGCCTAGCAATACCCAATAAAGTGCAATAAATACAGGTATTTGCACTAAAATAGGTAAGCAACCGCCCATCGGATTGATTTTCTCTTTTTTGTAGAGCTCCATCATCGCCGTTTGCATTTTTTGGCGATCATCACCAAATTTTTCTTTCATGGATTGTAAACGCGGTGCTAATTCACGCATTTGCGCCATGCTACGGTAACTAGTTGCTGAAAGCTTAAAAAATGCCGCTTTAATCAAAATGGTCAGCAAAATAATCGCCACGCCCCAATTTTGTACTACGGATTGTATTTTTGATAACAACCAAAATAGTGGTGAAGCCACCATCGTTAGCCAACCGTAATCAACCGTATATTCTAAACCTGGCGCAGTTGAAGATAAATCATGCTTGGTTTGCGGACCTGAAAATAAACGCGCTGGCACCGTTAAACTTGCTCCTGGCTCAATAGTGCTTAGCGTGCTTTTTGAGCCGATTCGGTAAATATCATCACTTAATTTTTCGGTATAAAACTTGCGCGCTAGGCCATCTTTAGGAATCCAGGCACTGACGAAATAATGTTGCAATAACCCAACCCAGCCATCATTTGATGTAATGTTTAACGGCTCTTTTACCATGTCACTAAAAGCAAGTTTTTTAAACTTAGTCACCTCAGTGTAGTAAGAACCACCAGTAAAGGTAGGCATTAACTTAGAGCCTTGATTAGACTCGCTATCATGCACAATTTGATAGTAAACGATTGGTGTAATGGCACTTGCAGAGCCATTTTTAACCTCATACGTTACGTCAATGACGTATTTATTGCGGTGAAATGTGTAAATTTTATCTACCGAGATACCATTTTTTTCCCAGTTTAAGCGTACTTCTAACGTATCTTTATCGACTGGCATTTTGTAGCTTGTAGCAATGCTGGTAAACGTTGCGTTATGTGAGGGTAGGTCTGCGCCTATTAAGCCTGTTTGCGCAACGTATAACATCGGCTTGGCTGCATCGTCTAATAATACAAAGTTTGAGCTTTCATTTTCAGATGCACGGTGTTTAAGTAACTCTAACTTACGTAAATCGCCGCCAATAGTCTCGATATCAGCTTGATATAAATCGGTAGTTACACTAATACGTTGACTGGTTAATAACTTATAACCTGTTTCTACAGTAGCATTAACAGCATTATTAGCCCCAACAGCGCTAACTTCCTGCCCTGGAACCGTCTCGGTAAGATTAGTAGCATTGATTCGAGTAACCGCGACTGGTGCGTTATGGGTTTGCCAAGCATCCCACAACATCAAAATAGACATCGAAAAAATTACAAACAGTACTAAACGCTTTGTATCCATAATGTTCTTAGGCAATCTTTATATAATTTTTAATAATAAATTATTTGTGTTTAAGGAATAGGATCATGTCCACCTACGTGCCAAGGATGGCAACGCAATAATCGGCGAACTGTTAAATAAGAACCTAAAAATGCGCCATGCTTGTGTATAGCTTCAATTGCATACTGTGAGCAGGTGGGGTAAAAACGACATTGCTGACCAAACATTGGGCTTAAAATGAGCTGATAAGCTTTCACAATCCCAACTAGTAGACGCGCCACTGGGTTCATTGTTTACTTTCTGAGCTAACAATCACTGGCGACTTTATCGCTAAATTTGTATGATCACTCGAACCGACGTGCTGATTTAATACACGTTGATTTAATTTAGAAACTAACATATCAAACTCTTGTTTAATTTGAATAAAATCACTTTTCCCAAACTTTTTTTGCACACGGATAATTAAATCAACGTGACAAATTTCGTGTTGTTTAAATCTAAAAAACTCACGCAATACGCGACGCATGTAGTTTCTACTGACCGCTAATTTAGCTGTCTTTTTGCCTACTACTAAACCCAAACGAGCACGCTGATGCAAATTCGGCTGATAATTCATCACTAAATATTGCGCAGAAATCCGTTTGCGGAAATTAAAAACGGATGAAAAATCATCCGTTTTAATCATTTTGGCTTGTTTTTTTAGACTATACGTCTTAAGCCTGAACGTTTGCAGCATTATGTGTGGTAACTTTAATTAAAGCACTGTCATTATAAATTAACGCGATTAAAACTAATGCTAAATCTAAATAATGTTGCGATTGCATATTTTAACGCCCTAATGGGCATTAAAATTACAAACCTAAACGTTTACGACCTTTAGCACGGCGGCGAGCAATCACAGCACGACCACCTTTGGTAGCCATACGAACTAAAAAGCCATGAGTTGTGGCGCGACGTGTTTTAGAAGGTTGATAGGTACGTTTCATGTAAATCTCCAGCGAGCATTAAGCTATAAAGGGCGTTATTAAACCTGA
>JAURWJ010000102.1 GCA_030655015.1 Methylotenera sp.
TGGTGCCGGATGTCGGAATCGAACTGACGACCTTCGCATTACAAGTGCGCTGCTCTACCAACTGAGCTAATCCGGCGTTTTGTGAGTTGCGTATTATACTCAACTTTCAGAAAAAGTTAAGCTATTTTACGATAGTTAAGGTAGGTTTCTTAATATTTCTCTTTTTTCCCGCTGTAGATAGTAAATTTTCAATCTCTGACGGTGTATTTTCTGCCACATTTACATTACCTTGATCGGCGTTAACCTCAAAAAACATACCTTGGCCATTCTCGCGTGCAAAAATCCCTTTTACCGCATTCATTGGAACATATATATTTTGTGAAACTCCGCCAAAGCGCGCGGAAAATACAACCGACTCATTGTCGATATGTAAATCCTTTGTCGCCCCATAATTGACATTTAAAACAATTTCACCCTCTTTAACATAAGCCATCGGCACTCGTGTTTGGCTATTTACAACCACAATCAGATGTGGCGTTAGATTGTTATCTACACACCACTCATGAATGGCGCGCAACATATAAGGTTTTGTAGAAATCATTTCAGTCATTATTTGCACTCAAGCATTTAGCTTCTAGTTAGCATCACCACAATTTAGCATCACGAGTTAACTGACCACCCGTGACACCAGTATATATTGCGGGCTTATTTTAACTTACTTGCGCATTGCTTTCTCTGAAGGCGTCATTGCATCCGCATATAACGGCCTAGAAAATAAACGCTCTGCATATTTCAAGATTGGTGCAGCCTGGTTGGGTAAATCAATCCCGTAATGCCCTAAGCGCCACAGCAACGGCGTTACGGCAACATCTAGCATTGAATATTCATCTCCCAACAAATAATTCTGTTTTGAAAAAATAGGTACTAATTGCGTTAAATTATCACGAATGGCGGCGCGTGCCTTATCTGCTTTTTCTGCATCATCTGACTCAACATCAGCAATATGACTAAACAAATCTTTTTCAAAACTATACAAAAACAATCTAGCACGTGCACGCATCACAGGATCAGGCGGCATCAACTGAGGATGTGGAAAGCGCTCATCAATGTACTCATTGATAATGTTCGCTTCTGACAACACCAGGTCACGCTCCACCAGCACAGGTACTTGATTGTACGGATTAATTACTGCCAAGTCTTCTGGCTTGTTAGCAAGATCAACGTCAATAACTTGAAAATCCATGCCTTTTTCAAACAGCACAATGCGGCAACGGTGGCTATAGGGATCAGTCGTCCCCGAGTATAAGGTCATCATTTAGTGTATATCCTTCCAGTAGGCTTTTTTAAGTTTGTATGTCAGCACCAACAGCACCCCTAAAAACAATAATACAAACCAGCCTAACTGATTACGCTGTTGTTTAACGGGTTCAGCCATGTAAGCCATGAAATTAGTTAAGTCGCCAACTAAACTGTCGTACTCTTCCGTTGATAACAGACCTGACTTCGCGAGCTTGAGCTCATGCGTTTCATGATTGAGCACCTGCTCACCCTGCAACTCATACAGCACGTGCGGCATACCTACTTTATCAAACACGGTATTATTCCAACCTGAGGGACGCGTGCCATCTCGGTAAAAGCCGCGCATGTAGGTATAAACCCAATCCGCACCGCGCGCGCGCACTTCGACCGACAAATCAGGTGGCGCTGCACCTAGCCATTTAGCCGCATCTTTTTTATTGATGGCCACTTTCATGGTTTCGCCTATTTTATCGCCGGCCAAAAGTAGATTGTCTTTAATTTGCTTCTCGGTTAATCCGATATCCAGCAAGCGGTTGTAGCGCATGTAGTTGGCACTATGGCAATTTAAGCAGTAATTTACAAAAGTACGGGCACCGCGTTGCAATGAACCATGATCTGCCGCGTCAATTGGCGCCTTGTCCAGGTGAACTCCTCCAGCAGCTAATGCCAGCGATGGCAATAAAGACAATATCAATAATGCTTTTTTTATATGATTGATAGTTTTCATGGCAATTATCCTGTCACTCTTTCTGGCACTGGTTTAGTTTTATCTTTTTTAGAATACCAAGGCATTAAAAAGAAAAACGCAAAATAAACAACCGAGCAAATGCGTGCTACCACAGTTGCAATGTCGGCTTTACCAAGCCAAGCACCAAATTGGCCATAGGTGTCAGCTGGAATTGTGCCCAGATAACCCAATATTAAAAAGCTAATCACAAACGCTGCCAACCAGGCTTTATACAAATTGCCTTTATAGCGAATTGACTTTACCGGACTTCTATCCAGCCATGGCAGCAACGCAAACACCACTACAGACAAGCCCATTGCCGCCACGCCTGGGAATTGCGAAATACCAATCGGCGGCACAGCGCGCAGAATGGAATAATAGGGGGTGAAATACCAAGTAGGGGCAATATGTGCAGGCGTTACCAACGGGTCAGCTGGCACAAAGTTGTTTGCCTCTAAAAAGTAGCCGCCCATATCTGGTGCGAAGAAAATGATCGCCGCAAACACCATCAAAAACACCACCACACCTACTAGGTCTTTTACAGAGTAATAAGGGTGAAAAGGAATACCGTCTAATGGAATACCTGTTTTTTTGTCTTTTAGCTTTTTAATTTCAACGCCGTCCGGATTATTTGAACCTACCTCATGCAATGCAAGAATATGCGCCGCCACCAAACCTAAAATCACTAACGGCAATGCAATCACGTGGAACGCAAAAAATCGATTTAAGGTAGCATCCGAGGTTAAATAATCTCCACGCAACCACTCGGCAATATCGGGACCGATAAATGGCACGGTGCCAAACAAGCTAGTAATTACCTGCGCGCCCCAGTAGGACATTTGACCCCAGGGCAATAAGTATCCAAAAAATGCCTCGCCCATCAACGCCAAGAAAATACCCACGCCGAATAGCCAAATGAGCTCACGCGGGTTTCGATATGAGCCATACAGTAAACCTCGGAACATGTGCAGATAAACGACGACAAAAAACAATGAAGCCCCCGTAGAGTGCATATAGCGAATAAGCCAACCCCACGGTACGTCGCGCATAATATACTCGACAGAAGCAAAAGCCAGATCAGACTCCGGCTTATAGTGCATCGTTAAAAAGATACCCGTAATTATCTGCAACACCAGTACCAATAGCGCCAATGAGCCAAAGAAGTACCAAAAATTGAAATTTTTTGGCGCGTAATACTCGGTAAGATGCGCTTTAACATTACTCGTTAGCGGGAAGCGCTCATCCACCCAGCCAATTAACTTAGTGAAGTAATTCATTATGCAACCTCCCCATCTTCACCAATAAGCAACGTTGTTTCAGTCAAATATTTATGTGGTGGAATAACCAAGTTCGTCGGCGCAGGTGAGCCTTTGTACACGCGCCCAGATAAATCAAATTTTGAGCCATGACATGGACAAATAAAACCACCATCCCAATCAGCCGTCTCAACAAAGCTATCATTTGGCGCGCACCCAAGGTGCGTGCATGTCCCTAACATCACTGCATACTTCGCCTTAATGGCACGGTATTTATTTTTACTATACTCAGGTTGTTGCGGCACTTCCAGATTCGGATCAGATAACTGCTCATCATGCGCAGATAATTTAGCTAACATCTCTTCGGTGCGGTGAATAATCCACACTGGCTGTCCTCGCCACTCAGCAGTTAACTTAGCTCCCGGCGCAAGATTGCTAATATCCACTTCAACAGGCGCACCTGCGGCTTTTGCACGCTCGCTTGGCGTCATACTCTTAACAAAGGGCACTGTAACAACCGCGCAACCTATTGCGCCCACAGCAGAGGTTGCAATCAGAAAATTTCGCTTTTCTAAGTTCACCTGTTGCGATTGATTTGGCTGGTAGCTAGCACCAGTTTGCGCATCAGCTTTATGCTGATCATTTTGCTTGTCTGACATGTTTTCCTCATGCACGAAAAGGATTAGTTGAAGATGATATCTCGCCTTTTTGAAGCTAACATCATCATTTGCTTTGTAACGCTATTAAGATCACCATGCGACCATGAAAGCAGCCGCACACATCAACAGATTAAGCCTATCTTTACAGCGCGGAATTATACATTTTTTAAACCGACAATTAAAGCTTTATTTAATAAGTGACTGAAATAAAACAATTAAACAGGATTTTTAATATCAATAAACTCATGTGTTAAATTAAATTTTTCAGCTAAATGCTCACCTAATGCCTGAATGCCATAACGCTCAGTGGCATGATGTCCAGCAGAAATATATGACACGCCCATTTCAAGCGCCTGATGCATCGTTTGCTCGGAAATCTCGCCGCTGATAAATACGTCAGCGCCCAATTGCATTGCCGCATCCATATAACCCTGAGCAGCACCCGTACACCAAGCCACTTTTTGAATCTTCTGCCGCGGATTCCCAATCACCAATGGGGTGCGTTGCAGCTGCTTTTCTATAAGCTTTGCAAATTCATCGAGTGTTAACGCTTGTTCCAACTCGCCATAAGCCACCAAATTCGATTCGCCAATGTAACGGATGGGTAAAATGCCTAGCACTCTACCTAACTGCACATTATTGCCGAGCTCGGCGTGCGCGTCTAAAGGTAAGTGGTAGGCCATTAAATTCAAATCATACTTTAAAAGATAAGCAATGCGTTTGCGTTTAATGCCTAAAATCCTAGCATCTTCGTTTTTCCAAAAATATCCATGGTGCACTAAAATCAAATCGGCATTAGCTGAATGTGCAGCTTCTAATAGCGCCATGCTTGCAGTGACGCCCGTCACGACCTTTCGTATTTCCGCCCGACCTTCTACTTGCAAGCCATTTGGGCAGTAATCTTTGAATCGTTCAACTTGCATCAGTTGTTGGGTATAATGCGTTAACTCATTGATTGTTACCATAAGCCCGTCCCCTAATAAAGTCATACCTATTGTTTTTTTGATTCTGCAACCCAATATCGAAGCAGACCATTAAACAACCTATAAATAACATACTTAAATACAACATGAACAATCAGTCACCTAAGAAAATATGGCTTATTTTTGCACAAACTGCCACAGTTTGCATGGCAATACTCTTTGTTTTACGTATTTTTTACCCAGATCTTTTGACTCGGAATGAACCTTCACCTACCTTGGTGCAGGTAGAGTCAACTGCCACGACAACAACGGCTGGCTCCTACAGTTATGCTGCTAAAAAAGCGATGCCTGCCGTTGTAAATATTTTCACCAGTAAAAAAGCAGAGCTGAAACCACATCAAAAATACTTGGATGATCCCGCGTTTCGCCAGTTTTTCGGAGATCAGTTTGATGACATGGAGCCTCCATCGCAGCCAGAAAATAGTTTAGGCTCTGGCGTTATTGTAAGTGATCAAGGTTTAATTTTAACCAACAACCACGTCATCGCTACCGCTGATGAAATTGAAATTGCGCTATCTGATGGCCGCAAGATGTCGGCTAAAATAGTAGGCACGGACCCTGATACAGACTTAGCGCTCATTAAAGTAGATGCGACCAACCTGCCAGCAATCACCTTTGCCAGCTCAGATAAACTCAATGTTGGCGACGTGGTATTGGCGATCGGCAACCCTTTTGGCGTCGGGCAGACTGTGACGCAAGGCATTGTCAGCGCGCTTGGACGTAGCCACCTAGGGATCAATATTTATGAGAACTTCATTCAAACTGATGCCTCGATCAACCCTGGCAACTCTGGCGGCGCACTCATTGATGCTGATGGAAATTTAGTTGGTATCAATAGTGCCATCTACTCGCGTAGTGGTGGCTCTATGGGCATAGGCTTTGCCATTCCAGCAACATTGGCACGTCAAGTGATGGAGCAGATTGCAACCCAAGGCAATGTAACGCGCGGCTGGGTAGGGATTGTAGCGCAAGATATTACGCCTGAGTTAGCCGACTCTTTCAGATTAAGTAAAATCCAAGGCGCACTCATTGCAGGTGTTTTACGTGGCAGTCCTGCCGAAAGGGCTGGTTTGCGTGCAGGTGACATCCTACTAACGATAGAAGGAAAACCTGTCATTGATAGTGGCAGCATGTTGAATTTAATTGCCGCATTAAAACCGAATCAAAAGGCTACCGTACAGATAGCGCGCGCAGAACAAATTATTAGCGTTTCAATCTTGATCGGTAAGCGCCCCAAACCGATTGCTGCAAGTGATTAAAGTGGGGCTATCTAACCCGCATATTCCATCAAAATCACTAAGCGTGTGAGCCGATTTTTAGGCCATTTTGTAGCTTTTGAGATACTCATCACCAGCTATGAGCAACTAATAAGCTGGAAAGTAAGATAATAGTTAAACCGGTGGCAGTATTTTAGGCGCCGATTTCTGACCGGTAAGTTTCGCCACAACAATGCCTAACTCATATAACAACCACATAGGCACGGCCAACATAAACTGAGAAATAATATCAGGCGGCGTAAATATTGCGCCAATGACGAACGCACCTACAACAACATAACCGCGCACCTCTTTAAGCTGAGCGATCGTTACCCAACCAAAATGCACTGCCATCACCACGGCAATAGGCACTTCAAACGCCAAACCAAATGCAAAAAACAATGTCATGACAAAATCTAGATAATTGCCAATGTCGGTCATGACTGCCACGCCTTGCGGTGCAGTGCCTACAATAAAGCCAAAAACCACCGGAAATACCAGAAAGTAAGCGAACGCCATCCCCGCCAAAAATAGCAAACTGCTTGCAACAATCATGGGAATCATCAATTTCTTCTCATGCGCATACAGACCTGGCGCCACAAAAGTCCAAATCTGGTATAGCGTATGCGGCAATGAAACAATAAAAGCCGCCATCATTGCCACTTTCATCGGCACAAAAAATGGCGTAGTTACAGCGGTTGCAATCATTTGTCCACCTGCGGGTAACTTGCTTAATAATGGCGATGCAAGCAGTGCGTATATTTTATTTGCAAAAGGGAAAAACGCGATAAAAACCAGCAGAAAACCAATGACGATGCGTAATAAACGACCTCGCAATTCGATTAAGTGTGAAATGAAATTTTCTGTCGGCGTCACAACGATATTTAGCCTTAACTTTTTTGTTTACTTTGATTTTGATCTGGTAATGATTCAACATCGCTCACAATTGCCTCTTGAACCTGCGAGTCTGTTTCACGGCTAACATCGGCAATATTGTGCGTAAGATTGCTGACCTGGCTTTCTAGATTAGCTTGCGCACCGCTGACCGCTTCTTGTACTTCTTGTTGCAGTTGCTGCAATTCTGCAAAACGCGACTCACGATTGACCTCATCTTTAATTTGCGTCATATAGCGCTGCATACGCCCTATGAGCGTACCTAAAGTGCGCGCCACCTTAGGTAGTTTTTCAGGTCCAATCACAATCAGTGCAACAATTGCGACAATGACCAGCTCGGAAAATGCAATATCAAACACGCTAGTAAACGCTAATTAATGATGAAAATTTAAGATCTAGTCAACGCTAGTTTTTTTAGTCGTAGCGACTTTAGGCTTCGACGCAGCAGTTTTTGCTGTGGTGGTTTTTCTTGCGATTGTCGCCACCCTTTTTTTAGGCGTAGCTTTTGATGCAGGCAACTCCACAACTTCAGCCTCGATCAAATCTGTGTCCTCAAGATGCTGAGATGATGTATCTTGATGAGAAGCAGTTTTACCTTCATCAATCGCTTCTTTGAAGTTTTTGACAGCGCCTCCAACATCACTACCGATATTGCGTAGCTTTTTGGTACCAAATATCAGCACTACCACCAATAAAACGATTAACCAATGCCAAATACTGAATGATCCCATGCTACCCTCCTGAGTGATTGTGCTTAAGTTTTTGGTAGCTTATTGCCACCACCGAATACGTGCATATGAAGATGAAACACCTCTTGCCCACCCTCATGTCCAGTATTGATCATGGTACGAAAGCCTGGCAAACCTTGCTCTTTAGCTAGTTGTGGCGCAAGCCGCAACATCTTACCTAATAAGGTTTGATGCTGCTCCTCGCAACTTAGCAAGCTTTCAATATGTAGCTTAGGTACGATCAAAAAATGTACGGGTGCGATCGGGTGAATGTCATTAATAACAATGATATCCTCATCTTCATAGATTTTTTTTGAAGGTATATCACCAATCGCTATTTTACAGAAAATACAATCTGCGCTCATTTTTCAATTCTCACCACTTGGTTAATATTAGCCTAGATTAATGGCTAATCGCTATTTAGAACGAGTAGCCTTCTCATCAATACCAGAAAGACCTTCGCGTCTTGCCAATTCATCCAACACATCTTGTGGCTTTAAGCCTGCTTTTGCCAACATGATCAATGTATGAAACCACAAATCAGCAGTTTCGTAAATAATTTCCTCTTTATTACCACCTTTTGCCGCTATCACGGTTTCAGTCGCTTCTTCACCTATTTTTTTGAGAATGCTATCCATGCCTTTTGCATACAATTTCGCTACATAGGATGATGCAGGATCTGCAGATTTTCGCTGTTCAAGCAACTCGGATAATCGGTTTAGCACATCATTCATGTTTATATATTTCTTCAGGGTCTTTAATCACAGGCTGATCAACCAGCCACTTGCTATTATCCAGCTTCTTAAAAAAACAATTGTGACGGCCGGTATGACACGCAATGCCGCCCACTTGTTCCACCTTCAGCAAAATCACGTCTTCATCGCAATCGAGGCGAATTTCATGTATTTTTTGCACGTGGCCTGAGTCTTCACCTTTACGCCATAATCTATTACGTGAACGTGACCAATAAACCGCCTGCATAGTCTCACTACTTAACTGCAAGGCTTCGCGGTTCATCCAGGCGAACATCAAAACACATCCAGTGTCATGCTCTTGTGCGATGACAGGCACCAATCCATTGGCATCCCATTTAACTTCACTCAGCCAATTCACAGTCGCACCTCTATGCCGTGTTGCGCCATATATTCCTTGGCTTGTTTAACCGTATATTCACCATAGTGAAAAATACTCGCGGCAAGTACAGCATCTGCGCCACCTTGCTTCACGCCATCCACCAAATGCTGTAAGTTACCAACGCCACCAGAGGCAATGATCGGCACTTCAACGGCATTACTAATCGCTTTGTTGAGCGGATTATTAAAACCGATTTTAGTGCCATCTCTATCCATACTTGTCACCAGTAGCTCACCTGCACCAAGGCTCACCATATATTCGGCCCACTTGACCGCATCTAAGCCCGTTGCCTTACGGCCACCATGCGTGAAAACCTCCCACTCGAAGGGCTGGTTTTCTACTTTTTTGGCATCAATCGCCACCACAATACACTGTGAGCCAAATTTTGCCGCGGCAGCTTGCACCATTTTCGGATTTAGCACCGCCGTTGTGTTGATGCTCACTTTATCAGCACCTGCATTGAGCAGGCGCCGGACATCCTCCACCTCACGCACGCCACCGCCTACTGTGAGCGGAATAAATACCTGGCTCGCGACTTCTTCAATAATATGTAAAATCAGTCCGCGATTATCTGAACTGGCGGTGATATCTAAAAAAGTCAGCTCATCGGCGCCTTGGTCATCATATCGTTTGGCGATTTCTACTGGGTCACCGGCGTCGCGTAATTCAAGAAAATTAACGCCCTTCACAACGCGACCATTAGTGACATCTAAACACGGGATAATGCGTTTTGCCAAGCCCATCAAAATAGCTCCATTAACTTAGCTCATCAGCAAGCTTTTGTGCTGCCGCAAAGTCCAAGGTACCTTCGTAAATTGCTCGCCCAGTAATAGTGCCAATAATACCCTCACGGGCAACCGCACATAATTTTCGCACATCGTCTAAGTTAGTTACACCGCCAGAGGCAATCACTGGAATCGTCAAAGCCTGTGCCAAGGCAACGGTGGCCTCAATGTTAACGCCCGTCAACATCCCATCACGGCCGATATCGGTATAAACGATTGCATTAACGCCATACCCTTCAAACTTCTTAGCTAAATCAATCACATCGTGACCTGTAAGCTTTGACCAGCCATCAATCGCGACTTTGCCATCCTTAGCATCAAGACCCACTATAATCTGCCCAGGAAAAGCATCACAGGCTTCATGTAAAAAGCCTGGCGTTTTTACTGCTGCCGTGCCAATAATTACATAGTCAATGCCATTATCCAAATAACGCTCAATGGTTTCTAAATCTCGTATTCCGCCACCTAGCTGAATGGGAATATCTCCACCTACAGCGCTAACAATGGATTTTATTGCGCCTTCATTGACAGGTTTACCTGCAAACGCACCGTTTAAATCTACTAAATGTAAGCGTTTGCCGCCTTGGTCCACCCAATGGCGCGCCATAGCGCCCGGGTCTTCAGAAAACACGGTTGATTCTTCCATTAAGCCTTGTTTTAGCCTGACACAATGGCCGTCTTTGAGATCAATTGCTGGGATAATTAACATAGTGAATATGAAGTTTAATAAACAAAAAAATTAGAAAATAAAAAAGGTACGAAAACTCTAAAGCAACGCTTAGTTAGGTGTCCAATTGACGAAATTAGTTAATAGTTGCAAACCTGCGTCAGCACTTTTTTCCGGGTGAAACTGCACGGCAAATAGGTTGTTCTTGGCAATTGCACAAGTAAACCGTTTGGGATACAGACTAAAACCAGAGATTACATCCTCATCTTGCGGCTGCACATAATAACTATGTACGTAATAAAACCTGGTGCCATCTTCAATACCGTGCCATAAGGCATGGGCGCCAGACCCAGCCTTATTCATCTGGTAAACCTGATTCCAGCCCATGTGTGGAACCTTCAACTTATCGCCATGACTATCTACCATATCTGGCGCCGCAAAGCGTTTAACGTTACCCTTGAATAAACCTAAACCTGCCGCATCACCTTCTTCGGAATGTTCAAACAGCATTTGCAAGCCGATACATATCCCTAAAAAAGGCTTATGTTGTGCCGCGTACAAAACGGCATCACGCAAACCTCTCGCATCCAGCTCACGCATACAATCCGGCATAGCACCTTGCCCAGGAAATACCACACGCTCAGCCCTTGTAATTTCAGCAGGATTACTTGTCACTAAAACAGTTTTTGAAGGGGCCACGTGTTCTAACGCCTTTGACACTGAGCGCAAATTTCCCATGCCATAATCAACAACTGCAATATCTATTTTACTCATACTATTTTTAGAGTTGCTCTAGATTGGTTTGTAAGTACTGATGTTTTATGTAAAAATCAGCGGAAGCCTGTCTTATAGACTGCCTTTTGTAGATGGCATAATACCTGTCATACGTGCATCCAGCTCAACCGCTACGCGCAATGCGCGCCCAAACGCTTTAAAAATTGTTTCAGCTTGATGATGCGCATTATGACCTTTTAAGTTATCAATATGCAAAGTGACATTAGCGTGATTTACAAAACCCTGAAAGAACTCATGAATTAAATCAACATCAAAGTCGCCAATGGTGGCGCGGGTAAACGTGCACCCAAACTCTAACCCTGGGCGTCCGGAAATATCCAATACCACGCGCGACAATGCTTCATCTAGCGGCACATAAGCATGGCCGTAGCGGCGAATACCTTTTTTATCACCTACTGCTTTTGCAAAGGCCTGCCCAAGGGTAATGCCAATATCTTCAACAGTATGATGTGCATCAATATGCAAGTCACCCTTAGCGTTCACTTCTATATCCATCATGCCGTGACGCGCAACTTGGTCGAGCATGTGATCCAGAAAGCCCAGACCTGTGCTGAATTGAGAAACGCCTGTACCATCTAAATTGATGTTTACAGCAATTTGGGTTTCTAAGGTGTTTCTAGTTATTTGAGCGCTACGCATAAAAGTTATACTGAATGTTGGTAATTAGTATTTTAACCCATTAAAAGGGCGTAACGCATAATACATGATGAATTTTGAATTAGTCATGAGCACAAGCAAAAAAACCCCAGTTTTAGGCTGGGGTTTTTAATTTGAATCACTTAAAAAATTAACTAAATAATTTTTTAACCCAGCCAAACAAACCACCAGATGCACCACCATGTGCAATCGCAGTGATTTCAGCAGCAGCAGCAGCAGGATCAGCAGCACCGTAGATTGCAGCACCAGCAACAATGATTGTAGCACCAGCGTCACGTACTTGTGCCGCCGTAGCAGCTTTAACGCCACCAGCCACTGAAATATCAACCCCCAAGTTCAAACCGGCAACCAATGCCAAGTCTGCAAATGGTGTTTGACCAGCAGCTTGTTGATCCAAACCAGTGTGTACGCCAATGATGTGTGCGCCTAATTTAGCCACTTCTTGTGTACGTGCTTTTTTATCTGGAACATTGATTAAATCAACCTGTGCTTTTTTGCCGTATTTATTGGCAACGTCAATAACGCCTTTGATTGTACCGATATCAGCAGTGCCCAATACAGTCACAATGTCTGCGCCTGCTTTGAAGAATGGCTCAGCCTCGTAAAAACCAGCATCCATTGTTTTTAAGTCAACTAAGATTTTGTTGTTTGGAAATTTAGCACGTAAAACTTCAAGCAATTTAATACCGTTATGCTTAATGCAAGGGGTACCGATTTCAAGAATATCTACATGTGGAGCAACTTTAGTTGCCAAAGCGACGGTGCCGTCGAAATCTAGTGAATCTAATGCCATTTGGGTTTGTGCCACGATACATCCTCCAACTAATAATAAATCAAATAATGACTTACTTAGGTTAAAAATACAGAATTGAAAATAATTATTATATTGTGC
>JAURWJ010000107.1 GCA_030655015.1 Methylotenera sp.
TGCAATTGCCCACTTTCGTCAAATAAATGCGCAGGTTGATAACTCCGAAACCAGGCTTCTAGTTGTGTTAGATGTTCTGGGTTGTCTTTGATGTTGCTCATAGGCACTTGGTGGGCGCGCCAAAACCCCTCAACTTTATGACCATCTACCTCTTTAGGGCCTGTCCAGCCTTTAGGGCTACGCAGCACTATCATTGGCCAGCGTGGGCGGGTTGGTTTACCACTGTCACGCGCTTCTTTTTGTATGCGCTTGATTTCATTCACACATATTTCCAGCGTGGCCGCCATGGCTTGGTGCATGAGGTCAGGGTCGCTGCCTTCCACAAAGTAGGGCGTCCAACCGTAACCAATGAAAAGATTTTCAAGTTCCTCATGTGAAATACGTGAAAGAATGGATGGGTTGTTAATTTTATAGCCGTTTAGATGCAAAATTGGCAACACAGCACCATCGCGAATTGGGTTTAAAAACTTATTAGAATGCCAAGAGGTGGCAAGCGGACCAGTTTCAGACTCACCATCGCCTACCATTACTGTTACTAATAAATCAGGGTTATCATAAGCGGCACCAAAGGCGTGCGAGATACTGTAGCCTAACTCACCACCTTCGTGGATTGAGCCTGGCATCTCAGGGGTGCAGTGGCTACCAATACCACCAGGGAACGAAAATTCTTTAAAGAATTGACGTAGCCCTTCTTCATCTTCACTTTTATTCGGATACACCTCACTGTAAGTGCTTTCCAGGTAGATTGGCCCTAATACGCCAGGCGCACCGTGGCCAGGACCTGCCAGAAAAATAGCATTAAGATCGTACTTTTTAATCAGGCGGTTAATATGAATATAAGCAAAGCTCAAGCCCGGGCTTGAGCCCCAATGCCCAAGTAAACGTTGTTTGATATGCTCTGGTTTGAGTGGATTTTTTAATAATACGTTATCTCGCAGATAAATCATGCCCGCAGATAAGTAATTGCAGGCCTGCCAATACTTGTGGGTGACCTCTAGCTCTTGTTCCGAAAGTGGGCGGTTGGTTTGCAGGTTGTTCATTAAATGTTCCTCTGCTCAATGCGTGCTGTCAAATTTAACGGTTATAAATGAGGGCTGATTTGGATAATTGAGTGTACTCTAGAATTGATGAAACATAAAACAGACACTTATGGGCACCTCTAAAAACTCAAGTTTCTATACTATTGATGCGGTACGGTGAAGTATCAACTTCTATTTGACCTTCACACTTTACTTGCCACTTTAGTGGCTTAGTAAATTGGGGAAGACCTTTACGGTCTGAGTCTGTTGAAATGTGGATGACTCAACGCTTTCGATAGGCGAAGGGTTGTTTTGAATGGGGAGTTGATATTTTTGTAAAAGTCTCAATCAATCAATCAATCAATCAATCAATGCTATTTATTAGTTGCACAGGAGTTGATCTGTGTCGATTAGAGTAAGCATCTGTGAATCAAGCGAAGCAAAGCCAGCAATATATTTAGTATCAATAGTGGTGGCTAAAGAGGATACACCACAGACTTGGTCATCCTGTATTGCAATGATATCCGAAACGTCATCTACTACGATGCTTGCAATTTGTCCATTCATATTAAGAATAATCACTACGGTGGATTCGTCATATTCAACTTTTCCAAGTTTAAATTTGATGCGCAGATCCACAATTGGCACAATCATGCCGCGTAAGTTGACAGAGCCGTTGATGAAGTCTGGTGTATTGGCGATTTGCGTCACAGCGTCATAACCGCGAATTTCCTGTACTTTCAATAACTCCAAGCCGAATATTTCAGTTCCTAATGCAAAAGTGAGGTATTCACTCCACGCACTTTCTTCTTTGTTTGTGATTGCTTCAGTAGCGGAAAAGTTATTAAGTGACCTGAACATTTTTACACATTCCTTTTCAGGAAAATCATCGTTTCTTTCCGTTATTGGCAAAGCCGTTTACGGAAAAACAAACGAGGCATGTTCAGGGCCTCAGAGGCTTGGTGCCAGGGTCATGGGCAACCAAAATTAAGTGCCAGGGTAGGGGCAGGCAGAATTAAAGTGTAGCTTACAATGTATTCAAAGAATTGAATAGAGAAAAGGAATATTGGTTAAAATCAGACCATGCCTGTAAATATTGCTGCTCATCAAAAGTCATGAAACTCATGGACGTAAGAGAACCTACATCGCTCATTACTTGAGCATCATTAGAAACGATTAACCGAGATTATCCATTAGCCAAGTTTACGTTCGTCTTGTTGGTAATCACCATGTCGAAGGGTAATTCATAATTCGACAAGCTTCTCGCACGAATAAGCTGCATTAGCAGATATATTCTGCGGTGATGCCAAGTACTAGTACACCACGAACGGGTTTTACGTATATTCTCGTCTAATGAATAATCTCGGATTAAAGTTGTCTCAGTAAAGTTTCAAATTGATCAATGGGTATCGGCCTGCCAAACAGATAGCCTTGATAAGCTTTGCAACCATTGTCAATAAGCAGTTGCCGCTGTCCTTCCGTCTCCACTCCCTCGGCAATAACGTTCAGGTTCAGCGTTTGTGCCATAGCGATGATGGTGCGTACAATGGCTTGATCACTGCTATCGATGGCGATGTCGCGCACGAAAGACTGGTCAATCTTGAGCTGATACAGTGGTAAGCGTTTGAGGTACTGCAGGGATGAATAGCCAGTACCAAAGTCATCCAATGAGAAGCGAATACCAATATCTTTCAATGCGTTCATGCTGGCAATGGTGTCTTCGATCTGTTCTAACAGGATACTTTCTGTCAATTCCAATTTAAGTAGCATTGGATTAATGCCATGTCGTTTTACAGCCGCTTGCACTTGAGCCACAAAATCAGGTTGGCGGAATTGCTTGGCGCTAACATTGATAGATAGGGTAAGGTGACTGGTTAGCTCATCTTTTTCCCATGATTTAATCTGCGCACAAGCGCTCTCCAACACCCATTGCCCGATTGGCAGAATCAATCCAATTTCTTCTGCTAGAGGAATAAAATGAAAAGGAGAAACCAGACCACGTTCAGGGTGTAGCCAGCGGATCAATGCTTCAGCGCCAAATGGACGACCCCAGTCGTCAACCTGTACTTGATAATATAGCTGCAGTTGCTGTTTATTAAGGGCTTTGCGTAACTCCTCCTCCAGTGAGGCGCGTGCGTTTATGGTGTCCTGCATCTTCGGGTCAAAGAAGCGTAGCGTATTACGGCCAGCCTTCTTGGCTTGATACATAGCAATATCGGCTTGTTTCAGTAGCTCATCTATCCCCAATTTACAATCCTTGAATAAGGAGGCACCTATGCTAGGGGTGATGAGGTATTCGTGCGTGACAAGCTGATAAGGATTATTGAGAGAGGTCAGAATTTTCTCACCAATGGCTACTGTCTGTGCGGCAGCCTCAAGTGCCTGCCCACTCAGATCTTCCAGCATGACTACATACTCATCGCCACCCAAACGGGCAACGGTGTCACCTTCGCGCACACAGGCAGTCAGGCGTTCGGCAACCTTTTGCAGTAGTAAGTCACCAGTATCATGACCGAGCGTGTCGTTGAGGTTTTTGAAATGGTCGAGATCGATAAATAGCAACGCACCTTGCCGACCACTACGCGCACTGGCGACCAATGCTTGCCTGAGACGATCCACAAGAAGCCTCCGATTAGGCAAGTGAGTGAGCGTGTCGTAGAATGCCAGTTGATGGATTTCCTTTTCCGCAGCCTTGCTCAAGGTGATATCAGTAAATGTACCAACGTAATTCGTGACAATATCATCTGTGCCTTTCACCGCGGTAATTGTGAGGCGCTCTGGGTACACCTCGCCATTCTTGCGCCGATTCCAAACTTCACCTTCCCATGCACCAGTGCCGTTAACACATTTCCACATAGCGGCATAAAAGGCTGCATCATGTTGCCCTGAGCTAAGCAGTTTAGGAGTCTTACCGATGACTTCTTCAGCGGTGTACCCTGTGATGTCGGTAAATACACGATTCACGCGAAGAATGACATTCTTCGCGTCGGTAACCAGCATGCCTTCCTGAGATTCAAAAGCGGTAGCGGCAATGCGAGTTTCCGCCATTAGATGAGTATTTTCTAACGAGATAGCCGCATGCGAGGTCAGTAACTCTGTCATCACAATTTTATCGGGAGTAAAAATGCCATCGGACAATCGGTTTTCCAGGTACAACACGCCGATCATTTTCGCCTGCTTAATGACTGGCAGACACATTATCGAACGCAAGTTTAGATCTTTTACTTCGAGCGCATTCTGAAAATCCCCTTCCGTGCGTGCATCACACAGCACCACTTTTTCTTTTGTATTTAATACATACCTGACGATTTCTTTGCAAATATCATGCGCATCTTCCAAAAGGTAATGAGGTTTGTCATTTAAATATTTTTTGCCGACATGCTTTTCCGCTTTGATGACCAGTTTATCTTGTTGTTTGATTAGCAGATAACCATGCTGTGCCCCGGAAGATTCCAGCACCACAGTCATAATCTTTTGCAGCAGTTGCGGCAAATCTATTTCCGCTGACAGTGCCAGTGCAGATTTCATCAGGTAATTGATATCGAGATTAGGTAGTGTGGTCAACTCGGCAGCTTCGGCGGTAGTTTCGGTGGCATCCTCGCCACTGCGTAGCGCCTTATCCACTGGGACATAGCCACGACGTGCCTGTAACAGGGAGTTTTTCCCATCGGCACGGCAAACACGGTAAAGCCGCCTAGCCTCGGCATAGTAGATTTCGGCATTGCCCAGCCCCGCATCTTTGATCAGTTCTCCCAGGCATTCATGCAGATGTCCGGCAAGTAACCCGTAGTCCTGTTCCTGTGCCTCAGTAATAGCATCCAGATACCGGACACGCGCTTCGCGGGCCTCGCCCTTGGCGCGGGCAATTTCGGCATAAATAAAAGTGAGATAAGGCCGTAGTAGCGGGCCGAGTCGCGCCCAAATTTCAATCTTTTGCAGTAATGGGGAGATTTCCGCCTCGATTTCAGACCATGCCACGGACGATTCCCTCCCCTTAGTAGGGGGAGGGTTAGGGTGGGGGTTGGACGTTGGAACGAAGTCGATGGAAAGGTTACCCCCATCCCCATTCGACAAGCTCATGGCAGGCCAAGCTTCCCCCTGTAAGGGGGAAGGAGCAGAAGTTGCGCCTTTCCTCTGAAGGTTGGAAGAAGAGAGAGGAGAGGGCAATCGCAGCCGATTCAAGATGCGGAACACACACCACATGCGTTTCAGAACATTGTCGGTAAGGCCGTGCAGGTAACGCTCGACGGCTTCTAGCGAAACAGCCGCCGCCGCGTAATCTCCCATATAGTACTGGGAGAAACCAAGCATGGCAAAATAACTGCCGGAAGCCGCCACGTAATTGTCCTCGGCCCAACGTGCCAGTGTTGCCTCCATTTCCACTGGGCGGTAATTCTGTTTCATCGGTGCTACCCAACCAGCCAGCACGGCTTCTGCCAAGCCCACTGAAAACAAAAGCTGGTTCTTTTTAGAGAAACCGAGACACTCCTCGGCATATTCCTCGACCCATCGCAAGCTCTTGCCCTGTACCATTAGATTCCACATCAACGGACCGTATGAAAGCCCTGCGTTGTACAGATCACCGCAGTTCTTGCCGCACTGGATACCTTTCAGGCTGTAGTCGACAATTTCGGAAGGATGGCTGCGCGAGTGCATGTTGCACCAGACGATGCCGTTTATGCCTCTGGTGGCGCCGAAGGTATTGGGATACTTGGCGCACAGATCGTGCGCAAGATCCTGATAGCGGAAAGCCTGCTCAAACTGTTCCTGCTCGCCTAGGTTCAGCCCCATGATGGAGAATGAGTAAATCACCGACTCGTCCATGCCCCCCTCCAGACAATGCAGGGTAGACTGCGCGGCAGAAAGGTAAAGTTGCGGCACTAGCCCGGACATATAGAGGTCGGGGATGAGTTCGCTGTAGAACGCCAGTTCAATCTTGCTCTTACGATCCTCGGTGAAACGCATGTGAAGGATTTTTTTCCACACATCGGCCTGTTCCCCGATTTGCATCATTAGTGCCTGCATGCGTTTTTTCGCCTCGGCGGCATCTTCGGGAATAGCCTTGTCGAAATAGGCCAGTCCGCGGTTGGCGGTTTCTATGGCCTTGATGAAGTTGCCGAAGGAGGACAGCGAGGTGGTCTGTTCAGCCAGCGCCTCGGCTTTATCCAAGTCGCTGACGGCATGTTCGATGAGCTGGTTGAGTAGCGCCTCGGAGGCATCAAAGCGTCCGCACATCAGGTCGGTCTTGGCCAGCCGCTGGTAGATGCGGAAAGTCATTTCATAAGCTGTTTTCCATCTGTCGGACGGCAGACCATCGTGCGCCATGAGAAAGAATTCATTGGCGGCTTCGCCGGCCAGCGCATCGAGTGCCTTGTTGCCGGCGTGAAAGTTGATGTCCACTAAGCGATAGGTAGTGGCTTCGTCCAGTTCGGCTGGGCGGCCCTTGTTCAAGTGTGCAGCGATGGTGAACAGATTGTCCAGGTCCTCCAAGTCGGCGCCTGCTGGCACCGCGCTCAGCAAACGGTTGCCGATACGCCAGTGGATGGCTGGGCGCGCCTGTCCATCTACTTGGCGCAGTACCGCCTCCTGCACGCGGTCATGCACGAACTGCAGGTCGGCTTTGTTCTCCAGCAGTAGGCCAAGGCTCAGTACGGGTTTTAAATCCTCGAACAGCTGCTCGATGCCAATGTCGACCACCTGCGCTACATCCTCTGACGTGAAACGGTTGCCCATGCAGGCGCAGTGGTTAAGAATGTTCAGGGTTGCTGGCGGTAGTTTACGCACTTTGGAACTGAACAGCTCGACCACCGTGGCGGGCATCTCCGTATCGCGGATCCGGTCCATGTCCCATTGCCAGTGATGTTGCTCGTCCGTATGCAAAAGATCTTCGCCGTAAAGCCAAGCCAGACTTTCGCTGACAAACAGCGGGTTGCCCTCGGTCAGTTGGGCGATGAAATGCGCAAGATGAGTGGTTGCACCCAGTGAGGAATCCAGAATATAGGCTACCATATCGTGGCAATCATCCTCGCCCAGCGCCTCCAGCCGGATTTCCTGCAACGGGCCATGACTTTCCCGGACGTTGCGAATTAGTTTTGTTAGTGGGTGTGCCGCGTCCACCTCGTTATGGCGATAGGCGCCCATGAAAAACAGATAGGGATGATCTTTATGGTTGGCGAAACCATTCTGCAGGAAATCAAAGGTGGCGCTGTCGCACCACTGCAGGTCATCAATGAACAGCACCAGCGGATTTTCTTCGCTGGCGAGACAGGTAATAAAATGGCCAAATAAATTATTGAAACGATTGCGCGCTTCCACCGGTGGCAGGTGCGCCGCTTCCGGCTGCTTGCCAATGATGAACTCCAGTTCTGGTACCACGTCGGTGATTACGCGACCGTTGGCTTCCACTGCATCAAGAATTTTACTCTTCCACTGGGCCACCTGAGCATCGCTCTCTGTCAGGAAAATACGCATCAGGTTGCGTAGGGCCTGTATCAGCGAACTGTAGGGAATGTTCTTCTGGTACTGGTCAAACTTACCAGAGGTGAAGTAGCCGCGATGCCGCACTAGCGGCTTCTGTAACTCCTGGATCAGCCGCGTC
Organism: Methylotenera sp.; assembly: GCA_030655015.1. Lineage (GTDB taxonomy): Bacteria > Pseudomonadota > Gammaproteobacteria > Burkholderiales > Methylophilaceae > Methylotenera. The sequence goes on from JAURWJ010000107.1 coordinate 7,618, forward strand.
TTGCCGATACCAGACAACCCGGAAATAAACACGGAGCGGAATTTTCCGCGAGTCACCTCGTCATATTCACTTTGGATCAGTTCGCTTTCAGCAATACGCCCGACCATTTTAGAGATAAAAATGACACGCTTGGTGCGATCTCGCATCCCAGCAGGAAATGGCGAAACCATACCACTCTCGACATATTCGACACGACAGCGAATTAAGTCCGCCAGCAGACCAGCAGCACTCTGATAGCGCTTCTCTGGTTGCTTGAGTATGAGTTTTGCAATAATCTCACTCAGCTGGTGCGGTATTTCCGGATTGACCTCATGCACCTTGGGCGCCTCTTCGGCGAGGTGCGAGTGAATCAGTTCCAGCGGATCGGTGGAGAAAAACGGCAGCTTACCAGTGAGTAGTTCGTAAAACACAATACCGAGGGAATACAGGTCAGTGGAAAAATCCACACGGTAATTAATGCGACCTGTCTGCTCCGGCGAGGTGTAGGCCAGCGTGCCGCGCACAAACTCGGGGTCGTAGATGAAGTGGCTGACATCGCGGATATCCAGCGGCGTAATGAAGTCAGTGAGGCGCAACGTCAGCGTGCCTGGCTGTATCAGAATGTTGTGCGGCTTGACACCGCCGTGGGTGATGCCGGCGTCATGTACTGCCTGCAAAATGTCAGTAATGGTGCAGGCAATGAAAAAAAAGTCTTCCAGCCTGAGCTTCTGCTGCTGTTCAACCCAGGTATCCAGCGTCTGCCCGGCAAACCAAGGCTGCACTATGATCTGTACAGCGCCATCCGACTCCAGCGCCAGTGGTGTGCAGACGCGAGGATCATGCAACACCTTTAGACGTTCTATTTTTTGACGTAAATGGCGTGACTGCTCATCCCAACCAGATGGTAATTTAAGCGGCTTGAGCACTAACTGCTGCTCAGGTACAAGTTTATGATATCCCTTGTAAACATGAGCCTGCAGGCTTTCCCCAAGTTTCTCATTAATCACGTAGCGCTGTAGCTCTGGCATTATTTGCATTTAATATGCCTATATTATTTTGTAATTAACACGTAATCCAACTGCGAAAGATTAAAACTCTTCCCAATCGCCATCGTTCGTGCCTGACTTGGCCGTTACCTTGGCGAGTGCAGGTCTCGTAGCTGACTTGGCTGAAACCTGTCCTGAGCTTGTCGAAGTGGCTAATCTTGCGACCGGACGTGCAGTTGGGCGACTTGTTACCGAACGTAATGTTGATTTACCCGCGGAGTTTGCAGAATCACCATTCAATTTAAATGCACTCACAGTTTCCACCAAGCCTATCGCCTGATCTACCAATGACTCTGCCGCGGCTGCCGCTTGCTCAACTAATGCCGCATTTTGTTGGGTCACTTCATCCATGCTGGTAATGGCATTATTGACCTGATCAATACCCGCACTTTGTTCGCTAGAGGCTGCAGATATTTCACCCATAATGTCCGTTACTCTTTGCACTGAAGACACGATTTCGCCCATGGTTTTACCCGCGTCTTCTACCAGCTTGGTACCGTTTTGCACTTTGGATACAGAGTCAGAGATGAGCTCCTTGATTTCTTTGGCGGCACTGGCTGAGCGCTGCGCAAGACTACGCACTTCACCTGCAACCACGGCAAAACCTCGGCCTTGCTCACCGGCACGCGCGGCTTCTACCGCTGCATTGAGTGCGAGGATGTTAGTTTGGAAAGCAATGCCATCAATGACTGAGATAATGTCTTCAATTTTGCGTGAACTGGTATTGATGTCTACCATAGTGGTGATGACTTCACTGACAACCTCACCGCCTTTGACTGCAACGCCTGATGCAGCAACTGCGAGCTGATTGGCTTGTTTGGCGTTTTCAGCATTCTGTTTGACGGTACTGGCGAGTTCTTCCATGCTAGAGGCGGTTTCTTCCAGTGAAGATGCTTGCTGTTCGGTACGGCTGGAGAGGTCAGTGTTGCCGGAGGAGATTTCACCTGCGGCGGTGTTGATGGTTTCGCCGGCTTCTTTAACCTGAATAATGACCTCGGTCATTTTGTCCATGAGGGCATTCACACCATCACAAAGCGAAGCAATGGCGCCAGTTTTTCCTTCTAATGGCACACGGCTACTTAAATCTCCGGCCTTGGCGCCTTCGATGATGATTTGCGTTTCTTCAACCGCATCAGACAATATCTGTGCTTCTTTAGCTTTCTCAGCGGCATCCTCAGCATTTTTTTGCATCACGGTATCGAGCGTGCCGTTTACACCTTCAACCACTTTGCGGTAATTTCCCCAATGTTTGCTTGCATCAGCGCGGGTGTCTAGCCGGTTGTCCTGTGCAGCTTGAGCCAGCATATTAGCATCTGCTACCAGTAAACTCAGTGCGTCGATACATGCGTTCAGATTGTTCTTAATGATGTTGAAATCGCCGTTGTAATTATCGGTAATTTTGCCTGGAATATTACCCTTGGCAAAGTGATCTACATAGCCGGCAGCTACGTTTAATGGGCCAATCACGGCGTCCAGCGTATTATTCACACCTTCCACAATTTTGCGGAAATCACCTTGGTGCTGTGTTGCATCTGCACGAGTTGCCAATCGCCCGTTAACGGCTGCCTCTGAAAGCATGACTGCATCTGCAGCCATCTTGTTGACCGCCTCAATACATGCATTGAGGTTGTTTTTGATAGTATTAAAATCACCGTTATAGGTATCGGTGATTTTGTCAGGAATATCCCCTTTAGAAATTCGGTCAACATAGTTAGCGGCAACATTGAGTGGGCCGATAACAGAATCCAGAGTGGCGTTCACGCCTTCTACCACTTTACGGAAGTCACCCTGATGTTGTGCTGCATCTGCGCGCGTCGATAACTTGCCCTCAACAGCGGCTTTAGAGAGCATCGCCGCGTCAGAAATAAGCAATTTAACTCTATCTTGCATAGCGCTCATTGCCGCCATGGCACTAGTGCGGTCATTGTTCGCAAGTGAAATAGTAAAACTGAGGTCACCTGCAGCCATGCGAGTACCCACACGACTGATGTCTATTGGTTCACCGCCCAAAGCTCGGCCAATGGAACGGACCAAGGCAAAGCCGAGCCAGATCAAAATAACCATGGAGCCAGCCAGTCCGGATAATGTAAGCAGACGTACATCTTCGTAGTTTGTAACGGCAGATTTATATTCCTGTTTTGCTACATTGCCTTGCAATTTAAGCAGCGCCGCCAAATCCGGGCCGGCAGCGGCATAGAGTTCACGCGCTTTGCCAGATAGTGCTTTTGTTGCTTCATAATCATTTGCCCGTAATGTGGTCACAGCCGGCTTCAATGCCTCTTTAACGAACTTGCCGCGGCTTGCCGCAAATTTGTCCGCCAGCATTTTTTCTTCTGGCGTCAGGTAGGTCGCTATGTAGGCTTTCCATAACCCAGTGATAACCTCTATGTTATGTTCAATGGCATCAGCCGACTTTGCAGCCGTTTCCGGGTTCATGACCAGCGTAGCTTCCTTACCTTTGTTACTAATGGCCACTTCGCTGAGCGCGATTCTTAAATAGGTCCGGTTTTCCAGCATGAGATTGGAAATTTTGCTGAGACTCTCTACCGGCACCATGCGGTCCTCATACACGGTTTTAAGACTGTTATTTGCCTTGGATAGCTCATTAAGACCTAATCCTGCCTGTGTCAACACCACTAGGGCCGCAAACCCGATCATGCCCGCCAAACGCTGGCTTACTTTCATAGCATTAAACTTCCTTTTTATCTTATTTAAACTTGAATTTTTAACAACTTTGCCATCGCTTATCATCAGGCCTTTAGCCTTACCTTCTTTAAACAAGCGGTAAGCATTGCCTGCGGCTTCAACTTGGCTCTGTGCAGGTTTTCTGCGCACTGATTCATAACCTGTCACCGCGCCACGTTCAACAATTGGCGCAACATTCGCTTCTACCCAATAAAAATCACCGGCTTTGGTGCGGTTCTTTACCAGTCCAGTCCATGGCCTGCCAGCTTTCAGGTTACGCCACAGGTCATTAAAGGCTTCTGCTGGCATATCTGGGTGACGCACAATATTGTGGTTATGCCCTACAAGCTCAGCTTCGCTAAAACCACTCACTTTGATAAATTCCTGGTTAGCATGGGTAATGATGCCCTTGAGATCAGTTCTGGTCATGATGATATCGGCATCATCAAACATGATCTCATTGCTGGTGACTGGCATGTTGATTTCCATATTAAATTCCTTCTTGCTTGTTTAATCCAGATTGTCCATTAGAGCCAAACCAGTTCCTTCCCCCATGCAGGGGGAAGGTTAGGATGGGGGTAGAACAGTAGAAAGGTAGCGTTTCCACCCCCTCCCTAGCCCTCCCCCTGCATGGGGGAGGGAATATGCGGCTAATGGACAATCTGGGTTTAATATATTTAATGAATTTCGCTATCTAAAAACTCCATCTCTTGACTACTCATCAATTGCTCAATATCTACCAAAATAAGCATTCTTTGCTCCAATGTCGCTAGACCCACAATGTATTTAGTATCGATGCTGGTGACTAACGATGGCACATCACGGATATGGTCATCTTTTAATGCCATCACATCTGAAACACCATCCACCACAATACCTACCACGCGCCCATTGAGATTAAGAATAATCACTACGGTAAACTCGTTGTATTCCACCTTGCCAAGATGAAACTTGATGCGTAAATCTACAATCGGCACAATCTTGCCGCGCAAATTGACCACGCCTTTGATGAAGTCCAGTCTGGCGTATTGGCAATTTGTGTGACGGCATCGTAACCGCGGATATCCTGTACTTTTAAAATCTCCAGGCCATATTCTTCAGTACCCAATGCAAATGTGAGCTACTCACCCGCTGCGCGACTTGTTTTGCTCGTATTGGTTGCGGCGTATGTATCCACACCCATGATGTAAGCCCCTTAGTCCGAAATAACTTGCGCTGATAACAGCCAAATTGGGGAGGCTCTGATTAAGTCATTCGACATGCTCACTTTGATCGGAATCAATCATTTACCGTTCGTGGTGTACCAGTACTTGGCATCACCGCAGAATATATCTGCTAAAGCAGATTATTCGTGCAAGAAGCTTGTCGAACCATGGCTTATTCAGAATATCCTTAGGTTTGTCAGCATCCATAGATAATCCTATGGAAACGCTGATTAAATGGCTACGCGGGCTAATTGCTGCGTTGCGCGGTTTTTTGGTTCCGACATAACCTGAAGGTTAGTCCGCACCGCAACTTCGCTGTACACTGCGTACTATCTCGGTTACTGCGGACCAAACGCCTTTGGCGTATGAATAATGCGCTTCAGCGCATATATTCTACGGACATGCCCTTTACAAGTAACACTTCATCCGCTCGCTCATTTAATCAGAGTTTCCTATAAAAGGCAGTTAGCCGCAGATCAGCGCCGTTTTCAGGATAAAAGAAAAAGCCCATTTGCGCTCTTTCAATCCATTTTAGAGGCTACTTTAACATTGTGGTTTAGCGCGAATCTTGCACTAACTTGCAGATCGGGGGTTGGTAAGTAACTTGTTGTTTTTTATTAGGTTTTTATGCATTTTTAATTTGCACCTGCAGGCACAGTTGATAGCCTTGCCCACGCAATGCTTTGATACTAGGATTGTTACCCACTATTGGCACAAGTTTTTTCCGCAGGCGGCTGAAATGGACTTCTAAATTTTGATTATCCCATTCTGGATACGAGAGTTGCATGCTGGCCAACAGCATGTCATATTCCAAGAATCCATTGGGTGCAATTGCAAGTTGTTTTAAAGTCAACAGCTCCGATGCAGTCAGACTAACACTCTCGCCATTAGGTGAGATAAGTTTATACCCTTTGAGATCAAGTTGAAAAGACGATGGCACTGCACGGGCGAGGCGACGCGCCAGACTAACAATGGTAGCGTTAATTTCCTTCATACTGGCTGGCTTAGTGATATAAATATCGGCGCCGCTATCGTAACCTTCGAGTTTATCAGAGGTGCGCACGCGTACCGTATGCATGATGATGCCAATATGAGGAAATGCTTTACGCACCCGTTGCGCGATGCTATTGCCGTCCTCTAGTGGCAGATTGAGGTCCAGCACAAGCATATCTAATGCTATATTCATCAGGAGTTGGTCCAGATCTTCACCGCAATCTACGCCATACACTACATGCCCCTCGGCCTGCAGATGAAGTACCAGTTGCTCACGCAGGATTTGGTAATCTTCTACAACAACAATGTTTAGTGGGGGGGTGGTCATTGCTGTGGCAACCACACTTGAAATACCACCTTATCATGAAGCGGCACGTAGCCTGCTTGCCCACCTAACTGGGCAGAAATGCTCTTGACCAACCATAACCCCAGACCAGTGCCGCGATGACGCTGGGCAGCGCTACTGCGATAATATCTCTCAAATACCCGCGCTTCATCAGGCAGCCCTGCCTTGCCAATCTCGTTGGATACCCGAATCACCACGCCAGACTGGCCTGCTTCTGACAACTGTGGGGCGGCGTAAATGTACACCTTGCTATCCGGTGGTGAGTATTTGAGCGCGTTTTCCAGAAGGTTGCTTACAATGAGACGAAACATCATGTCATCGCTGGTAATGGACATCGACGCTGGGATATCTGTCTCCAGACGTGTAAAGGCATCAAGGTTTTGAGCGATGTCGTTAACACATGGTGCCAACAGAAATCTCGAAGTATTGATATGCCAGCCCCCCTGATCAATTTTGTCGGCCTGCATACAGCGATCAATGATGGCATCCATATCGCGTACTGCAAAAGCAATATGTCCAAGGCTAAAGTCTGCATCAGTGGTTTTATTGCCGCTGAGGGTGCTTGCTGCAAGCTTGATGGCGGCAAGTGGTGTTTTTAGCTCATGCGTCAGCATTGCAATAAACTTGCTCTGCTCCAACCGATGATTAAGCTCCTGCCTGGCAATCAATCGATACTTGTTTTCACTCTCACGAACTAGGATTTCAGTATTCTTGAATTCAGTAATATCCTGTACCGTGCCTTGCGATTGTAGAGGCTTTCCTGAGGCGTCATAATCCGACATGCCACGTTCGTGAACCCATTTGATGCGCCCATCGCGCATGAGTAGTCGGTGGGTAATATCGTAAGGCGTGTGATTAGCGAGCGATTCTGTGTAGGCCTGATTTACCGCATCGCGGTCGAGAGGGTGAATGGTATTGAGGAAACCTTCGTAATTGGCGGAAAATTGAGTTGGATCGATTTCGAATAAATGGAAAATTTCATCGCTCCAAATCAATTCGCCATTCAACAAATTCAGTGTCCAACTGCCGACACGCGCAATTCTCTGCGCTTCTTTCAAACGGGTTGTGCTAGCGAGTAGGGCGTCCTCTAACTGGATGCACTCAAGTTTATAAGCTTTTAACTTGGTCTGCATTTCAGATAAGCCTGCGAGTACGTCTTGTCCACGCCGGGGACAACCGTGATAGCAGCAGAGAAATCACCGCTGCCAATTCTGAGCAAATATATGTGTTGTAGCTGATGGGCGTGATCAATCTGTTTTCCGGAGCAGAAGTAGAAAATAAAAGCAAAAATAGAGTGTTGAGTCTTTGGTTTTAACTAGAAGGGGCGTTTAGGGCACTTCTATCAACCTATAAATTACTGAGGGCTCACACCATTAGGAATTAAAAACACTTGAGTAAAGTTATTAATATGTAGATTTATTCTTGCTCGGGCTTGACACCAGTTGCAGCATGGTTGCGTCCTTGAATCGCCGGAACCAAACCATCGTGTTTGTCCGGATCAAGCGTTTTATTGATTTCAATGCCTTTGCGATAGTAATCAACATCAGTGACAGGATCAGGCACGGTGATGGCAAAATACAATGTGATGAATGATGCGACGACTACCGTCAGTGGGCCGCCTACTACCAGCCACATGTGTCCATAATGCCACCATGGTTGGGATGGCTGATTGTCGATGGGTTTATTCATGTTTATGCCTTATGCGTTAATCTTTAAGTGTTGATTAGAGTGTTATCTGGGTGCTTTAGTTATCTAGGAACTGTGGTATCTAGGTACTTTGCTATCGAGGTACTACAAATACGGCTTTTTCAATGACAGACTCTTGGCTATCCATTGATATTACTTCAAATTGCACTTTGTGTGATCCTGAAGCAACTGAGCCATCTGGGATTTGTAAGCGAACTGGAATCCAGCGTGATTCGGCCGCATTAACCGTGACGGTTTTGTTTTTTGTTGCTACGTCTGATTCAATGGCTAAGTGGTTAATGCCGGTGGCGCTGAGCTGATAATGCTGGGTGGCTTCTGTGGCATTCATAATTTGCAGGCGATAAACGTTTTCTAGCATGCCGCCTGGCGCCAGACGTGCCATTACACCGCGATCGCGCACCACATCGACTCTAAACGATGATCTTAACCATAAGCTTGTGAATACAGCAGCCACCAACAGGGTAAGAATTGCAGCATAAATAATAACGCGTGGACGCATGATATGGCGCAATACCTGCTTTTGTGACCAGCCTTGGTTCATGGCGTTTTGAGTGGAGTATTTTACCAGCCCACGTTCGTAGCCCATTTTATCCATGACCGTATCGCACACATCGGCACAGGCGCCGCAGCCAATGCACTCGTATTGCAATCCTTTACGAATATCAATGCCAGTAGGGCAAACTTGTACGCACATGCTGCAATCAATGCAGGCGCCTAAATTTTTGTTAGTAATATCCGCTTTGCGTGAGCGGTTGCCACGTGGTTCACCACGGGCTTCGTCATAGGTGACGATTAGCGTGTCGTCATCAAACATTGCGCTTTGAAAGCGTGCGTACGGGCACATGTATTTACACACTTGTTCGCGCATAAAACCGGCATTGCCGTAGGTGGCAAAGCCGTAAAAACAAATCCAGAAGGTCTCCCATGGGCCTAAGCCTAGGTTTATAACGGCACTGCCCAACTCACAAATGGGCGAGAAGTAGCCTACAAAGGTAAACCCTGTCCACAGGGCAAATATAATCCATACAAAATGCTTTGCACTTTTTTTAAATAGCTTCTTACCTGACATCGATGCATCATCAAGCCGCATGCGTGCGGCTCTGTCGCCTTCTATTTTAGCTTCTATCCAAAGAAAAATTTCAGTGTAAACGGTTTGTGGGCAAGCGTAGCCACACCACAGGCGCCCTGCAATGGCAGTGAATAAAAATAGAGATAGGGCAGAGATGATGAGTATTGCAGTGAGGTAAATCAGGTCTTGCGGGTATAACACGAGGTTAAAGATATAAAAGCGCCTTGCTTCAAGATCAAATAACAACGCTTGGCGACTGCCCCATTCGAGCCAGGGGGTGCCGTAAAAAACGAGCTGGGTCAGCCAGATGGTGACCCAGCGCCATTTAGTGAAGAACCCGAACGTGCTACGAGGATAGATTTTATCCGCCGCTGCATACAAGTTGATTACGACAGCCTCAGGCGTGGAGCTTTTTGTATCTGAGGACTCGGTCGGGTTCCATTTTTGCGACATATTGTTGCTTACTTATTGCACCGTTTCTTGCGCTACATTGCTCGCTGCGACGTTGTTAGACAAGCCCCAAACATAAGCCGCCAGCACGTGAATTTGCTCAGGAGAGAACTTACTTTCTTGAGCAGGCATTTGATTGTTGATGCCTACATTGATGCGTTTAATAATCGCAGCTTCGCCCGCACCATGCAACCAAATGTCATCGGTCAAGTTCAGCGCGCCAATGGCTTGGTTGCCTTTGCCGTCTGCGCCATGACAAGCCGCGCAGATGGCAAACTTCTCTTTGCCTAACTCTGCACGTGCCGCGTCATGGTTGCTACCTGATAAGCTTAGTACGTAGTTGGCTACATTTTTAACGTCATCTTCAGTGCCTACGGCAGCTGCCATTGGCGGCATCATGCCAATGCGACCGTTGGTAATGGTTTGCTGGATGGTTTCAGGGCTACCACCATAAATCCAATCATGATCGGTTAAGTTTGGAAAACCTTTACTACCGTGAGCATCTGAACCATGGCATTGCGCACAGTTGTTCATAAACAAGCGTTCGCCAATGGCACGTGCTTCTACATTGTTTGCCAATTCTTCTACTGGCATGGCAGCAAACTTTGCATACAGCGGCGCAATGGTTTTATTGGCGGTTGCCATTTCTTGCTCATATTGTCCAACTTGAGACCAACCTAGCTTGCCTTCATAAGTGGCGAGTGAAGGGTAGGCTGCAAAGTAAAACAGAGAGAATACAATGGTGATGATAAACATCCACACCCACCAGCGTGGTAGGGGGTTGTTCATTTCACGCAAAGTTTCATCCCATACATGGCCGTTGGTGTTGTCACCACCGGGGCTACTGGCTTTAATTTTGCTGGTAACCCATAGCAATAAAGCACAACCCAACACCCCAGCCAGGGAAATCACCGTGATGAAGATGGGCCAAAAACTACTGGTAAAGTCGCTCATTTTATTTTCCTCTAAACTTCAAATCAAGAAGTTTTAACTTTAGGTTTATTTAATTTTTAATCATTAGTAAAGGGAAGGTTAGCCGCATCTTTAAAGTCTGATGTGTCACGGCGTTTCCAAGCCCAAATAATGATGCCAACAAATACGATAAAACTCGTCACAGTGGCTAAAATACGGAGTGTGTTGATATCCATCTGTATCCCTTTTTATTTTAAATGAATGCCTAATACTTGTAGATAAGCAATGAGTGCATCTAGCTCAGTAACGCCTTTTGCCTCTTCTGCCGCGCCTGCAATTTGTGCGTCAGTGTAAGGTACACCCACAGCACGCAGTGCGCGCATATTAGGGGCAAGTGACGCTGCATCCACTGGTGTTGTTTCTAACCAAGGGTAGGCTGGCATGATAGATTCAGGCACGAGGTCACGTGGGTTAATTAAGTGAATACGTTGCCATTCATCACTATATTTGCCGCCAACACGGTGCAGATCTGGGCCTGTACGTTTACTACCCCATTGGAACGGATGATCGTACACAAACTCACCAGCTACTGAGTAGTGACCATAACGCAGTGTCTCGGCACGGAATGGGCGAATCATTTGTGAGTGGCAGTTGTAGCAACCTTCACGTGTGTAAATATCGCGCCCAGCCAGTTGCACTGGTGTGTAAGGTTCTAAGCCTTTGATGGGTTCAGTGGTCGATTTTTGAAAGAAAAGCGGCACAATTTCCACTAAACCCCCAAAAGCTACCGTTACTAAAATCAGCACAATCATCAGAAAGTTGCTGGTCTCAATTTTTTCATGGCTGAAGCCAGGTTTTTTATCTTGATTTGACATGATGATTTTCCTTAAGCGTGAGCAGCAACAGGTGGAATAGTAGCAACGGCAGCTTTACCACTGGTTGCCGTTTTAAGCACATTCCACAACATGATAATCATGCCACTGAGGTAAAGCAGACCACCTAACATACGAATGATGTAGTACGGATGTTTTGCTTTAACGCTTTCAACAAAGGTGTAGGTGAGTGTGCCGTCAGTATTGATAGCGCGCCACATTAAACCCTCCATTACGCCGGCAATCCACAGTGCTGCGATATGAAGCACAATACCTACGGTAGCTAACCAGAAGTGCAATTCAATCGCTTTCATGCTGTGCATTTGTTTTTGACCAAATAAGCGTGGAATCATGTAGTAGATAGCGCCCATTGAAACCAAGCCAACCCAGCCTAACGCACCAGAGTGCACATGACCAACAGTCCAGTCAGTATAGTGTGATAGTGAATTCACGGTTTTAATTGCCATCATCGGACCTTCAAACGTACTCATACCGTAGAAAGACAATGAAACAATCATGAAGCGTAAAATTGGGTCTGTACGTAATTTGTGCCATGCGCCTGATAAGGTCATCATGCCGTTAATCATACCGCCCCAGCTTGGTGCTAATAAAATCAGTGAGAACGCCATACCTAATGATTGTGTCCAGTCAGGTAAAGCTGTGTAATGTAAGTGGTGAGGACCCGCCCACATGTAAGTGAAAATCAATGCCCAAAAGTGCACAATTGATAAACTATAAGAGTAAACAGGACGGTCAGCTTGTTTCGGCACAAAGTAGTACATAATGCCCAAGAAGCCAGCGGTTAAGAAGAAACCAACCGCGTTGTGGCCATACCACCATTGCACCATTGCATCTTGTACACCAGCGTAGGCTGAGTATGATTTCATCATGCTTGCTGGCATTGCAGCACTGTTAACAATATGCAATAAAGCCACTGTGATAATAAATGCGCCAAAGAACCAGTTGGCTACATAAATATGTTTAACTTTACGCGTACCAATGGTGCCAAAGAATACAACCGCATAAGCTACCCAAACCAGCGTAATTAAAATGTCGATTGGCCACTCAAGCTCAGCGTATTCTTTACCTTGAGTAAAACCTAAAGGCAGAGAAATTGCCGCAGCTAAAATAACTGCTTGCCAGCCCCAAAAAGTAAACTTGGCTAATTGCGGTAAGAACAATGTGGTATGACAGGTACGTTGTACTACATAGTACGAAGTGGCAAACAAGGTACAGCCACCAAATGCAAAAATAACTGCATTAGTATGCAATGGACGTAAACGGCCAAAACTTGTCCAAGGCAAGCCGAGATTGAGCTCTGGCCAGACAAGTTGTGCGGCAATAATAACGCCGACTAACATGCCTACCACGCCCCAAACCACGGCCATGATAGAAAATTGACGTATAACACCATCGTTATACGTCGTTGATTGAGTATTTAAGGCTTGCATTTAGTTCCCCCCAAGTGCGTAAGAGTGTTGCTTATTGATCATTCATTGTGGATTTTACACCGTGGCATTTTGTCGCATTTGGTCACGGTCGTATTTGATACAAATCAATTGGTGGGCATTAAGGAATAAAACATTTGTTTTTATATGAAGATTTTTTTGTTCATCATTATGTGCACATGAATAAATGCGGCGTGATTCAGTAGCTGTATAAGTCTAATTCTAGAAACGTTAAAAGTAGTATGCTAAATGTGGGGTTATATGTTCACAAACATACATACGGGGTGTAATGTTATACACTTTCATTCCATATTGAATGGACTGATTAACTACTGGCTTTTATTAACTATTAGCTTCCTTAATATGACAAATGTCTCTGCTATACAAAATCCCCACCAAAACCATCTGCTTAATGCACTCCTAGAGGTAGATTACGACCGTTTGTTTCCTAATCTTGAGTTGGTTGAAATGCCATTAGGCGAGGTACTTTATGAATCTGGCGGAAAATTAAAATATGTTTATTTTCCAACAACGGCCATTGTGTCGCTACTGTATGTGATGGAAAATGGCGCATCGGCTGAAATTGCAATTGTTGGTAATGAAGGTATTCTTGGTATATCCGTATTTATGGGTGGCGATACTACGCCTAGTCGCGCTGTTGTACAAAGTGCCGGCTATTGCTACCGCATGAAGGCGCAGCCGTTAAAAAATGAGTTCAATAATGCGGGACCAGTGATGCGCCTGTTATTGCGTTACACCCAGGCCCTTATTACCCAAATGTCACAAACTGCGGTGTGTAATCGACACCATTCTGTTGAGCAGCAACTTTGCCGCTGGCTACTTCTTAGTCTTGATCGTCTCACTTCGAATCAATTGAATATGACACAAGAGCTGATTGCCAATATG
>JAURWJ010000110.1 GCA_030655015.1 Methylotenera sp.
ATTACAATAGACTTTTATTGCTATATTCGGCTCAATATATACCAACCTGTATAGCAATGCAATAGCATAATTATCAACTAGGTCACTTACAAAATTTTTACATCATGAACTCAAAAAAAGAATCATTACCATTACTCGGCGGCTTAACTCCAACTCAATTTCTAGCAGAATACTGGCAGAAAAAACCGCTGCTGATTAAAAATGCTATTCCGAATTTTGCGGGCCTGCTAAGTCCAGATGAGCTTGCAGGTCTAGCTTGCGAGGAGTACGTGCAATCACGGATTGTCGAATATAAAAAGGGAAAGTGGCATGCTAGCCATGGCCCTTTTTCTGACGTAGATTTTTCAAAACTGCCGGAGCAACCAACTAAAGATCATCACTGGACTTTGCTAGTACAAAGCGTGAATCATTATTTGCCAGAAGCGACAGCGCTGTTGCAGCAATTTGATTTTATTCCACATGCGCGACTTGATGACTTAATGGTAAGTTACGCACCTGACGGCGGGGGCGTGGGCCCGCATTTTGATAGTTATGATGTATTTTTATTGCAGGGGCAGGGTAAACGCTTGTGGCGGATTAGTGATCAATCAGACTTAAGTTTGATTGAGGGTGCGCCTTTACGCATTTTGCAAAACTTTGATACGTCGCAAGAGTGGCTGCTAGAAGCTGGCGATATGCTATATTTACCGCCGCATCTTGCGCATTGGGGTATTGCGGTATCTGATGGGGCTACAGACTGCATGACCTATTCAATCGGATTTCGAGCGCCGAAAAACCAGGAGCTTGCCACTGAGTTTTTAGGCTTTATGCAGGATAAATTGAATCAGGATCAATTAGTTTTAGATGGCATCTACCAAGATGCTGATTTAACTTTACAAAATCATCCTGCTGAAATTAGCAGTGCGATGATCAGCAAAGTAAGTGCTATCTTACAAAAAATACAATGGTCAAAATACGATGTGGCAGAGTTCTTAGGTACTTATCTTTCGGACCCTAAAGCAGATGTAGTATTTGAACCTAACAAAAAAATTTCTATGCGCGCCTTTAATGAAAAACTTATAAAGCTAGGCATTGCCTTGGACTTAAAAAGCCAAATGCTATTCGAGACCAACTGTTTTTATTTGAATGGTGAAGCCGCTAAGTTTACGGGAGATTCTGCGGAAATTCTCAAGAAACTCGCGGATAATAGACACCTCAAGCCAAATGATATAAGCTCAAACGGCCATTTGCACAAAGAAATTGACGCACAATTACTGCAACAGATTCACGATTGGTATATTGCCGGTTATTTACATTTCAAGATGTAAAATTCACGTTGCCATGAACAATATTACACCTCTCCCTAACCAAATTATTGACAGTGAGCATCTTTACAGTGATGCAATTAATATCATTTTAGCCAATGCTCAACGTGAACTTTTAATTTTTGACCAAGATTTAAGCCGTGGTGACTTTGCAAGTGTACGAAAATTCGACTTAATGCAACAG
Source organism: Methylotenera sp. (assembly GCA_030655015.1). GTDB lineage: Bacteria > Pseudomonadota > Gammaproteobacteria > Burkholderiales > Methylophilaceae > Methylotenera. The sequence continues at coordinate 1,489 of JAURWJ010000110.1, forward strand.
TTTTTAAGCCAGAATATCACCAGTCAACTCACCATTATTTTGCAACAAACCGCTTTTTTTACCGAAAAATGTCCGCGTCTATTTAGCTTGCTCAACACTTACGGTCATAAAATGAGTGTACATGTGACCAATCAATCGGTTAAACATGCCAAAGATTGCTTTATTTTAGCGGATGGGAAGCATTACATTAAACGTATGCATATTGACCAAGCGCGCTTTAAATTTGCACTCAATGATGCCGCCAGCGCCAGTTTACTCAATACCAGGTTTAAGGAGCTAAAGGAAGCAATTCAAGACGTAGTTTTAGTAACGCAGCTTGGGCTATAAATCGCATACTGTCATTTTTTGCATTATTTTCTCGCATGTTATGCCACACATGAATTCAAAATTGTTACATTACAACATCAGTATTGCAGAATATATTTTGCCTAATCATGCAACACAAACAATAAAGTGGCTGGTGCAATTTTAAGCGGTTAAAATAGTAAGCCGTCACTTAGTAAGTGACCTAAAGTTTGAGCGGGATAATTAAATTTGAACAACTTACGCATATTAGGTGAACTTTTTTATAAATAATGCGACAACTCACTAAAATCACTGGATTTTTTTAAAATAGCTGGTAGAATTTGCGCCACTCGGTAAAGCTAACAATGTAAAAGTTTTAAGCCGTTATCGAAAAAAAAATCTCAACTAGTTATAACTCTTAAGGATATTAAAATGTCACGTTCTATTTTAC
>JAURWJ010000113.1 GCA_030655015.1 Methylotenera sp.
GCGGTGCCATCTACAGTAGTGAAGTTAACACTTGAGGCAAGGTCGGTGGTGCCGGTTTTAGTGACGGTGAAGCTGATGGTGCCTGCGGCTTCATCCACCACAAAGTCTGTGCCCATGTTGAAGACTGGGCGGTCGTCGTTGTCTACGATAGTACCCGTACCTGTCACTGGAGCTACATTTTGTGGAGTAGCTACGCTAAGGGTAATTGTTTCATCAATTTCATGTGTAGTGTCGTTCACCGTTGGAATACGAGTAATGAAGCTGGTAACACCTGCCGGGACACTGACAGTGCTACCAACGACGGTAGTGAAACTGGTGCCACCATCAAAGGAGACTTCAATCGGGGTAGTCGTGTCGGCGCCGAGCGTACCAGTGCCTGAGGCTGGTGTGAGTGTCACTGTCGTCACTGACGTTGAGGCGTTGCTTAAGGTCACGATGTAATCGAGGTTGCCGCCTTCTGTCGTCGTCGGACTGCTCACCGAGCCCACCAAGCTAGACGGGATTGCCACCACATTGGCTTCAGCAGAGACAGTCTCAGCTACCGCAATAACAGGCTCAGCCTCAAGTCTGCCCGTTGTACTTGAATCAAACACAAATCTAAAATTATTCAGGTCATCGTTAATTCTAAGTAAATCGACGAACCCAAAGCCATAGCTATTAGAAGAGCCACCTACACCAGCTGCAGTATCCTCTAACACTTCGTTAATATCTTTGCCTTCTTCAATGGCTTTGATAACAGTATCAATCGTGGCAACATCAATGGCGCTATCAGACGCCTCCGGCACAAACACATCGCCCAATTCATCCGCGAACGCCACTAGTTGCTCTGCACCTATATGAATAACTCGCCCATTAGCTAAGGCCAGCTCCACTTCAACACCTGCTAGTGTTTTAATGGTGTCTGCGGTTTGAATATTGTCACCTAATCGTAAATCACGTTGATCGCCATTATTTGAAATTAATAATGCGTTACCTGTAATTGCTACGATTTTGCCGATGAGTGCCATTTTGAAGTCCTTAGTTTTGTATTAAATGTGGCTATTAAATTTTTACCGCTTTCGCATTAAACACTTTAATCAAGGCGAATCCTATTGTACCAATGGCCAATAAAGTATCAGTAAGCGACAACGTCATTCGATAGCAAGTTTAAATTGCAAAAAAATTCAAGCTACTTAAGGTATGATATTTTAAATATTGATGTAGCATCCATAACAACTAGCCGGAGCGCGCGTGTCTGTGAGCTTGAATACAACCTTTACCTTATCACAGCAGCGATTGCGCTTGATTGCGATGATGATATTACCGTTGTTTTGTTATAGCTATATTTTTGCGGCGGGTTATGATTTTAATAAATTGGCAATGCTAGCCCAGCAAAGGTATGGTGAGGAAGCCCGCGGCGACATCCTGCAACTTGAGCAGTTACTTTCGCAGTTGAAATCTGCCTCTGAAGCTGAAAAGCTCGCACAAATCAATCACTTTTTTAACCAAAAAATCATGTTCGCAGATGACATTGATGTTTGGGGACAATCTGATTACTGGGCATCTCCGTTAGAGTCTATTGGCTTACAAGCTGGTGATTGCGAAGACTTTAGCATTGCAAAATATGTATTTTTAAAAGCGGCAGGTGTTTCAAACGACAAACTCAGGCTGACTTATGTTAGAGCTAACTACATGTATCGCAATCAATTAACAGTTAGGGCACACATGGTGCTAAGTTATTACGCAACACCACAGTCAGAACCGTTAATTTTAGATAACCTAGTACCAGACATTTCACTTGCCAGCACAAGAAAAGACTTATCCCCTATTTTTAGCTTTAACGATAAAGGTCTTTGGGTTGGCAACAGTAGTAAACCTAAATCAGACTCACAAACCAACCTATCAAAATGGCGCGATGTGTTAAACCGCATGCATGCAGACGGAATAGAATAATTGAAAGTAAGGAATTAATATGTCACTGATTAAACAACTTTGGTTAGCAATTTTACTGGTACTCGCGCTGGCCTCTGGCGGCAGCTTTGTTTTAAGTACGGTAGCAGGCAAGCATACGATTGAGCAACAATTGCAAATGAAAAATGATGACAATGCCACCACGCTTGCCTTGTCCATGACGCAATTACCCAAAGACCCCGTTACCCTAGACTTGTTATTATCGGCACAGTTTGATGCAGGTCACTATCGATATATTGGATTACTAGACCCTAACGGTCAGGTCGTTAGCGAACGCATTGACACCATGACTCAAACTAAAGCCCCTGCGTGGTTTGTAAAACTTATCCCCTTAAATTTACATGCGGGCGTTGCGGAAATTCAAGAAGGTTGGTCACAATACGGCACATTAAAATTAGAGAGTGACCAAAACTTTGCGTACGACAGGTTCTGGGATGCCACTATTTTAATTGCACTATGGGCATTACTGATAGGACTGATCAGTTGCTATGTAGGCGGACAAATATTGAAAAAAATACTCAGCCCACTTAATGATGTTGTGAATCAGGCAAAATCTATTGGTGAGAGTCAGTTTGTGATGATCGCCTTGCCTAAAACCAAGGAGTTTAAAGAGGTAGTGAGCGCAATGAACACGCTATCTAATCGGGTTAAAAAAACTGTCAGTGAAGAATCTGTGCGTTTAGATCAATTGCGTTTTGAAAATAACTTTGACCATATTACAGGTCTCATGAACCATGATTATTTTGCGAAGAAAATAGACGCAAGTATCAGCCATGAAGAATATTTTAATGAAGGCGTATTCATCGTATCCAGAGTATCGAATCTTACAGAGATTGACCAAAACCTAGGATATCAAGAAACAAATGCCTTACTTAGAAGAATAGGCGATGCATTAAAGATTGAGTGCGAAAACCAACCTCACCTCTCTGCAGGCAGGTTAAGTGGTGCAGATTTTGTCGTATTTTCAAATCAAGCGGTTGACTGCTATGTACTTGGAAATCAAATCAAAAACCTGTTGGAGAAAGTAAGCAAAACCAGTCAATCGGCGCTGACTGTAAATTTCATTACCACAGCAACCCCCGTGACCAAAGCAGATAACGTCGAAAAAATAATTGCTGTAGTACATCACATTTTGGATAACATTAGCGCTCAAAGCACTAATGTTTTGCATATTATTAACACTAGCGAGCGTAGCCAGCATCAAAATATTGATCAAAATACATGGCGCAATCTACTCACTTCTGCGCTGGATAATAAAAGGATCAGGCTCGAAAGCTACCCTGTCATCAATCAAGCTGGCAAGTTAATTCATAACGAGTCTCCAGTCAGACTTCAGCTTGAGCCTGAGGGAAAATGGTATTGTGCTGGCGAATTTATCACTTGGGCAACCCAACTCAATTTAATGAATCGCGTTGACGAATTGGTGTTAGAAACTGCTGTAGATTTACTTGGTAAAGACGCAAAACCTATTGGCCTAAATGTTTCTGCAAGTGCAATTTGCAATATTGCATTTATTGAGAAAGCCGTCGCTTTAATTAAGCGCTCACCCGAGGTTGCAAGTCGACTGTTTTTTGAAGTGCCAGAACAAAGTGCATTTGATCATCTGCCAGAGTTTAGGAATTTTTGCCATCAACTGAAAATATTAGGTTGTAACATTGGTATTGAACACGTCGGCTCGCGGATTTCGCGCTTAGGCGAGTTGCATGATATCGGCTTAAACTATATTAAAATTGACGCTTCCATCATTAGAGGCATCAATACCAATGAAGCCAACAAAACGCTGCTAAGAGGCCTATGCATGATTGCACATTCCATAGGTGTGATCGCGATTGCTGAAGGCGTGCAGACAAGTGCCGAATTAGCGTCATTAAAACAAATCGGTCTGGACGGCATGACGGGACCAGGCATTGCACTCTAACGATTGAAGTTTCAAGCTAAGTTTAAGTGACCGCTAACTTAATCGTAACAACGACAACTGTTAAGAATTGAGGCAGTTAGCTTCGTGCAAAAGACGCTAACCAAGCCTTTGATGCTTATTGAGCATTAAAGCTAGTTGCAACCTATCTTTTGCACCTAATCGCTCAAAGGTGGCGGCGAGATGCGCTTTTACCGTGCGTTCTGTAATATTAAGTACTCTGGCGATTTCTTTATTGCTTAGCCCTTTTGCAGCCTCAAGTGCGACTTCTTTTTCACGGTTAGTCAACTTTTCGAGCAGTTGGTCAACATACTGAGGTTGATTGCCGGCTAACTTAACTGAAGTTTCTATCAGCCTCTGTAAAAGTGCTTGCCCTAACCATAATCCACCATGGCTAATCACTGCTTTAATTTCTTTTAATACATCAGGTGCCGAATAAGCATGGGCATATCCCATGGCCCCCAAGCTTAAGGCATGCAACGACTCTGCATGATTAGGCCGGTTTGCCAACACCACAATTTTTGCCTGCTTATAGGTATTTAAGATGGTTGTAATCGTATTTGCCAACCATTGCTGCCGGTCTTCATTCATGTGTAACCAAAACACAACAGCGTCAGCAGGATTGAAGTTAAGTTTTGAGCTGGCATCTACATGCTCAAGTCCTGCACTAATAATAGAATCAGGAAAAGACTCAGACCAACTGCCAATACGGGTTGGCAATGTACTAATAAAAATATCCTGCATTTATCTCTCGCTAAAGGCGTAAGACTTTGCCTTTAATACTGGTTTAAGCAAATAAGAAAGTATGGTTTTTTTACCTGTCATAATGTCAACCTGAGCCACCATACCAGGAATAATCGGCAAGCCTTTGCCAAGGTTTGATCTAAGCGTGCGCACCCTAACAATGTAGTAGGCGTTGCCTTTCTCATCCACGATAGAATCCGCAGAAATATGCTCAACAATCGCATCTAATGTGCCGTAAATAGTGTAATCATAAGCGCTTAATTTCACTACCGCAGGCTGCAATATCCGAATAAATGCAATGTCTTTGATCTGTATCTTGGTTTCAAGGATCAGCGCGTCATCTGTCGGCACCACTTCCAGCACTTCTTTACCCGGTTGAATAACGCCACCTACCGTATTAAAAAATAAGCGACTGACTTTACCGTTGACGGGTGATTTTAATGTTGATTGGTTCACTTTGTCTTTAAGCGACACACTCACTTCCGCCACACTATTTAAGCGGGCGGTAATGTCATTTAACTCGGTTCTTACTTTACTTTTAAACGTTTGCTGCACTTCAGAAATTTTACGCCGCGCTTCACCGATGGAGCTTTGAATCCGACTGATTTGCGCACGCGCCTGGTCGATATCCCCTCGTGCTTTTGTGACTTCTCGTTCTAATTTAAGAATGTCGATTTCTGACACTGCGCCACTCATCAACAGCGGCTTATTTGCGGTGAGTTCCTTATTAGCAGACTCATGGTTTTTTTCTGCGATTTCTTTACGAAACTGAACCTCTAGCAACTCTTTCTCTCGCTGCACCATTTGATCACGCGCAATATCCATCGAGGACTGCAATTCGTCTTTGCTAGAAACATACAAGGCGTATTCTTGATCATAGGTTTCTGGCGCATTTTTTTTCACTTCATCTGGTGGGTTAAATGACGTCCCCTCAGCCAGCGCTTTCAACCTTGATTGCTTCGCTAAAAAAGCCAGGTATTGCGCCTGATTCTCTCTTAAGGACGAAACCGCTCTTGTTTCATCAATCCGAATAAGGGGCGTACCAACGACTACGGTTTGTCCCTCGCTCACTAAAATTTCAGAAACAATCCCACCATCCAATGACTGAATCACCTGCACCTGTTTAGATGGAATCACGCGCCCGTCACCTCTGGTCACTTCATCTACTTTGGCAAACCAGGCCCAAAGCAAAAATACCGCCAACGTAGCAGCAACCGCATATAACAACAACCTGGCTTTTACTGGTGTTTGTTCTAAAATAGCCAAATCCGCCTCATCATCCCAGTGTAAATCCTCTTTGGTTTCTGTAGGCACCCATCTATCTAAAAAATAATAAATAGGTTTAGTCAGCCATGCCTGACCTTTAAGAAAGCGATTAATGGTTCCTAGTTTTTTAAATAAATGCTCACTCATAACGCTTTACCTATCTTGCCATTTCTCAAGGCATCGGTCACTTGGTCTTTGGGTCCATCTGCCACGATTCTGCCAGAGTCAATCACAATAATTCTATTTACCAAATCATACAAAGAAGACCGATGTGAAATTAACACCAAAGTTTTATTTTTAGTGGTTTCAATTAATCGGCGCTTAATTGCATCTTCGCCGGAATGATCCATGGCACTGGTTGGCTCATCCAACAACAGGATAGAAGGTTTGCTGATAAAAGCTCTCGCAATACCAACGCCCTGCCTTTGACCGCCGGATAAGGTTTCACCACGCTCTCCCACTAACATATCAAAGCCTTTAGGGTGCGCGTTCACAAATTCATCTATGCCACCTACATGCGCGGCCGCTAATACAGCATCATCATCAACGTGCGCTGCAGAAATCGTTAAATTCTCGCGCATGGTGCCATAAAACAATTGCGTGTCTTGCTGTACATAACCTACACAGCGTCGCAGTTCGGCTGGATCAATTTGACGCGCATCTATCCCATCAATCAAAATTGCGCCAGCGGTTGGCTGGTACAAGCCAAGAATTAACTTATGGATAGTTGATTTACCCGAGCCCATGCGCCCGAGTATCGCAACATGTTCACCGGCTTTAATCTTGAATGAAACATTAGTTAGAGCATTTTCTTCAGTGCCTGGGTAGCTAAAAGAGACTTCTCTGAATTCAATATCACCATTGAACACGGGTCTGGATAAAAAAGATGCGTCTAGCGGACGCTCAACAGGCCGGTGCATAATTTCATCGAGTGAATCCAAAGACGTTGCCGCATTGTGATATTGCGTCAACAAACCAGCCGTTTGCGCAATTGGCACCAGCGCACGAGACGCCAACATTGTGCATGCTAACAAGCCGCCCATGGTCAGCTCGCCATTGATCACCAGATAAACACCCAAAATCACAAGCGACACAGTAATCAATTGCTGAATACTCGTGGCACCATTGTTAATAGAAGATGACAACAAACGCAACTTACTGGTCACCTCTGTTAAATAGTGTGCACTGCGCTCCCACTTACGCTGCATTTGCCCTTCAATACCCAGTGCTTTGACTGTTTCAAGCCCAACCAGGCTCTCAATAAGCGTGGCGTTTCTAATGGCGCTTGCTCGATACATGGTTTCAGATAAATCATGCATTTTAGTTTGCACACTAAACGAGTAAATTAAAATAAGTACAGCACCCAACAGCACCGGAATAACCATCGGCCAGGCAATCCAACCAATCACGATCACAAAAATAAGCCCGAAAGGAATATCAACAAGTGTCGTAATTGTGGCGGAAGTGATGAAATCTCGTACAGTTTCGAAGGAGCGTAAATTTGAGGCGAACGAACCTACTGAATTAGGTCTTTGCTCTAAACGAATGCCTAATACCTGCTCCATAATGCGTGCAGTCAGCTTTATGTCAATGCGCGTACTCGCCCAATCAAGAAAATAACTGCGCATCGTACGTAAAATTAAATCGCCTACAACAATGAGCGCGATACCAATTGCCATCACCCATAAAGTTTCTGTCGCACGATTAGGAAGCACGCGATCATACACATTCATGGTAAACAGGGGCATCGCCAGCGCTAACATATTAACCACAAAAGCAGCAATCATCACATCACGATAAATGCGGCTATTTTCGGCAAGAGAACCCCAAAACCAATGGTGCAACCTGACTTTTCCAACGCTAGGCGCACGCTGGTCAAACACAAATTTTGGTTTGGCAACAACAAGATAACCCGAGCTTCTGGAAAGCAGTTCATCCAACGGCATCAACACCTCGGCTTCTCCAAGCTCCGGAAAAATCACACCCACTTGATTGTTTGTGAAATCCAGCTTGGTAACAACACAGGCCTCTTCACCTTTTAATAAAAGTATCGCGGGTAAAAATTCTTGGCGGGTACTATTGAGCGGGGTTTTTAAGATGGTTACCGCTAAATTAACACGGTCAGCGGAGCGCTTTAATAACGTAGGTGTCATTTTTCCGTCGCGTAGTGGCAAGCCGGAAACTAACGCATCTTTGGAGGTTGCCACGCCGTGAATGCGGCAAATTAAAACCAAACTATCTAACAAAGAATCAACAACACCATCATGTGCAACTCGATTTAGATCTTCATTTCTCATGCATTTTGCCTTTAAATTTCATGTACGACACTGATTATCCTACGGTAGAGACTCAAGTGACAGCAATATTCATGCCGCTTTTATTAAACCACACTCAATAATAAGTGAAAATTAAGACACTTGGGTTGCGATTCGTGAAGTGCGTTTAAAACTAATGATGTTTTTTCGACCATAAAACGGCAACCCACTCAGTCAGACAGTCAATGGAAAATGGATGACGGCTAAATCCAAAAAACGACCACCCGATTATAAAAGTTTACCGACAAAAGTCAAAGCGAAGCAGTCCTTAGGCTAATAGAGCTATAAAGCTTTTCGATGCAAAGCTGTAATTGACAGGAAATGTTTAACCAGATGGCGAAATGTTCGTTTTTCAATGATCAATTTTAGTTCACGCATGGCAATCCTTATTTTAGGCCTTACTAAAAACGTAAGGGCATCTCTAAAAATTCAAGTTTCTACCCGTAAATGGCATCCCCACCAATATAAACTGTAGTTGCCTGTAATTCATCCGCGATAATAGCGATGAGTGATGAAAGGTGTTTTGGCAACTTCAATTGGCACCGCCTGACCGCGGACGATGGCTTGCAGTAAGGTGCCTAATTTAGCATGACCCGTTTCAACATAACCCATCGCTACTGGGCCACCTAAAGTCGGGCCAAAGCTTCCGCTGGTAATGTGGCCGACTACCTTGCCATGGGCATCAAGCAATTGCGCACCATCGCGTACTGGGACACGATCCTTTGCTAGCAATCCTACCCGTTTACGCGCAACGCCGGTCGCGAGTTGGTGCAAGATAATATCGGCACCTGGGTAACCGCCAGCCCGTGCCCCACCTGAACGGCGGGCTTTGGATAATGCCCAGGATAGGCCTGCTTCTATCGGCGTTGTTTGAGCATCCATATCATGACCATACAGGCAAAGCCCAGCTTCCAGTCGCAGCGAATCTCTTGCACCAAGGCCAATCGGCGCCACCTCTGGCTGTGCCAGCAGCAGCCGTGCAAGCGCCTCAGCCTGTTCATTCGGTACCGAAATCTCAAAGCCATCCTCACCTGTGTAGCCGGATCTGCTGATAAAACATTCAACCCCAGCCAGCGTTACTTTTGCGGTATCCATGAATATCATTTTTGCAGTTTCAGGCGCAAGCCGTGCCATTACAGCACCTGCTTCCGGCCCCTGCAAAGCCAACAGTGCCCGGTCGCTGAGCTCTTCAATCATACATTGACCAGAAAGGTGCTGACGTAAATAGGCAATATCCTGCTGCTTGCAGGCCGCATTAACCACAAGAAACAGATGATCACCGCCATTGGAAACCATCAGGTCATCCAAAATTCCACCCTGTTCATTGGTAAATAGCGCATAACGCTGGCGGTTGATTTCCAGGTCAATGATATCCACTGGCACGAGCGTTTCCAGCGCTGCTGCTGCATTTTTACCTGTCAGCCGCACCTGCCCCATATGTGACACATCAAACAGCCCTGCTTGACTTCGAGTATGGAGATGTTCTTTCAGTATGCCCATCGGATACTGAAGCGGCATCTCATAGCCAGCGAAAGGCACCATTCTGGCACCCAGCTCCAGATGCAGGTTATATAATGGTGTGCGGGCTATTAACTCAGGAACTGTATTCATATAAGCCTCGTGGTGTTCAATATTAAAAATCTATTCATCATCGGACAGCGGCGGGCACGAACAAATTAGATTTCGGTCACCATAAACATTATCAACCCGCCCCACTGGGGGCCAGTATTTGTTGGTTCTTAATGCGCGCATCGGGAATACCGCCTGTTCACGCGAGTAAACCCGATCCCATTCTTCCGTGATATCCAGAATAGTATGCGGTGCGTGCCTTAATGCCGTATCTTCTGCCGCTATGCTACCGTTTTCTACTGCGCGAATTTCCTCACGGATAGCAATCATCGCATCACAGAAGCGGTCAAGCTCTGCTTTTGATTCGCTCTCGGTCGGCTCGATCATCAGGGTGCCAGGTACTGGAAACGACATCGTCGGTGCATGAAAACTGAAATCCATCAAACGTTTCGCTACGTCATCTACAGTAATACCGGTTTTATCTTTCAAAGAACGCAGGTCAACAATGCATTCATGGGCGACAGTGCCATTTGTACCTGTATACATAATTGGATAGTGTGGCGCCAGACGTGAAACGATATAGTTCGCGTTGAGAATGGCCACCTGACTCGCCTGCTTAAGCCCCTGCGCACCCATCAGCGTGATATAAGCCCAGCTGATTGGCAGGATGCTGGCACTGCCCCAAGGCGCTGCAGAAACTGGAGCGATACCGTTTTCCAGCATGCGGTGTCCGGGCAGGAACGGTGCCAGATGCGCCTTAACGCCAATCGGACCAACACCGGGGCCGCCGCCGCCGTGTGGGATGCAGAAGGTTTTGTGCAGGTTGAAGTGCGATACGTCGCCGCCGAACATTCCCGGTGCGCATAGGCCAACCATCGCGTTCATGTTCGCACCGTCGATATAAACCTGGCCACCATGGCTGTGAACGATCTCGCAAATCTCGCTGATTGCCGATTCAAAAACGCCATGCGTTGATGGATAGGTAATCATCAGGGCAGCCATATCCTGCGCGTGACTGTCGGCCTTGGCGCGAAGATCAGCGACATCAACGTTGCCCTGATCATCACACTGCACGACCACTACCTGCATGCCAGCCATGTGCGCTGAGGCTGGATTGGTGCCGTGTGCGGAGCTTGGGATCAGGCATATATTGCGCTGCCCCTCGCCACGGCTTTGATGGTAGGCTCTAATCGCCATCAGGCCGGCAAATTCACCCTGCGAGCCTGCGTTCGGCTGCAGCGAGACGGCATCGTAACCAGTGCAAACACACAGCATCTGTTCCAGCTCTGCTATCAGTTGCTGATAGCCCATTGCCTGATTGAGCGGTGCAAACGGGTGAATAGCACTAAATTCTGGCCAGGTGACAGGAATCATCTGGGTAGTGGCGTTTAGTTTCATCGTGCATGAGCCGAGGGGAATCATCGCACGGTCTAGTGCCAGATCTTTATCCACCAGCATCCTCAAGTACCGCAGCATCTGTGTTTCTGACCGATGGCTATTGAATACTTGGTGTGTGAGAAAATCACTGCTGCGCACCAGCGCAGCTGGGATGCAGTCGGCGACCACTGCCTCAATCTCACTGAATGATAGCAACGTTTTACCCTCAGCGGCAAATATGCGCCATATCGTTTCAACTTCCTCCCGAGTGGTCGTTTCATCCAGCGAAATACCAATACTTTCGTCATCGATCGGCCGCAGATTGATGGAGTGGCTACGTGCGTTTGCGTGAATGTCCTGAGTATGGCCGCCAGTGTGCACAGTGATGGTGTCAAAGTAGGCTGATTTCAAAACCACGAACTGTAGTTGACGCAAACCCTGCGCCAATGTCGTACTCAGCCGATGTACGCGCTGGGCGATGGTCTTCAGCCCTTGCGGTCCGTGGTAGACCGCATACATGCTGGAAATATTGGCAAGCAGCACTTGCGCGGTACAAATATTACTGGTCGCCTTTTCACGGCGGATATGCTGTTCACGGGTCTGTATTGCCAGCCGGTAAGCCTTCTCACCGCGACTATCGACTGACACGCCAACTATGCGCCCGGGCATCAACCGCTTGTAATCATCCCTAGTAGCAAAATAAGCTGCATGCGGGCCGCCATAACCGAGCGGCACACCAAAACGCTGTGCGCTGCCGATAGCGACATCAGCACCGAACTCGCCCGGCGGCTTAAGCATGGTGAGTGCCAGCAGGTCAGCGGCAACCACCACCAGCGCATCTTTATCGTGGGCCATGGCCACCGTATCAGTGTAATCGTGAATCTCACCGCTGAGTGCCGGGTATTGCAACAACACGCCGAAACATTCCAGTGCTGCCAGATCAGTACGGTGGTCGCCCACTACTACATCAATCCCAATCGGTGCGGCGCGCGTACGCACCACATCAATGGTTTGCGGGTAACAGTCCTGTGAAACAAAAAAAATCTTACTTTTGTTCTTTGACAGCCGCTGACAAAAAGCCATTGCTTCAGCCGCTGCGGTAGCTTCATCCAGCAGTGAGGCGTTGGCAATCTCCATACCGGTCAGGTCTGTCACCATCGTCTGGAAATTGAGCAGCGCCTCAAGCCGGCCTTGCGAAATCTCGGGCTGATATGGTGTGTAAGCGGTATACCAGGCAGGGTTTTCCAGCAGATTGCGCAAAATTACAGTCGGGGTATGGCAGTTGTAGTAACCCATACCGATATACGACTTAAAGAGCTGATTCTTGGCCGCGATGCGGCGTAGCGCCTCAAGCGTTTCAGCTTCGCTGAGGGCAGTTTCGAGTTTGAGCGGCTGTGTTGACAGAATCTCGGCCGGGATGACCTTACGAATAAAGGCATCCATTGAATCAAAGTTTGGTGAATCAAAGCCAGGTGAATCAAAGCCAAGTGTGGCCAGCATCGTTTTTTGTTCGCTCTCATCCGGCCCTATATGACGGCCGACAAAGGCGGTGTGCTGCTGTAAATCCTCAAACGCAGGTCTTGGCTCGGTCATGGTTACATCTGCTCCAATTATTCAATTTTATGATCAAGGAGTTAGAGCACTAGTCCATATCCTTAATAAACGCAGTGTAAGCAGGCTCATCCATAAGGCCAACAAGCTCGCCAGAGTCATCCATTTTCAGCTTGAAAAACCATCCTGTTGCCATAGGATCCTCATTGACCTTCCCAGGTTCGTCATTAAGAATAGCATTTACTTCAACGACAGTTCCTGTAACTGGCACCTTAATTTCGCTAGCCGCTTTCACAGACTCAATCACCGCAGCTGCATCACCCTTCGCAAGTACTTTGCCTATCTCTGGTAATTGTATATAGACCAAATCACCCAGCTGTGCTTGGGCGAAATCGGTAATGCCAATTGTCACGAGACCATCGTCCTCAATAAGTAGCCATTCGTGTTCTTTGGTATATCTGATTTTGCTCATTTGTTTGTATCCTTTAAATTAAGTTACTATTTCTTAACCAGATAGGCGCTGCCCGCAATAGCTTGACAGAAATTTAGCCTAACCCAATGGAATGTAAGTTATTTAAAAAAAATAATAAGCTACCACTTTTGCTTAACTTTAAAAAATACTTGTAGCCTACCACTGATAAATTACAATTTATAGTAAGTCAAGCTACTCAGGTTACTTTATTAGCTTCCTTCAGCTGACCATATATCTACCACTTATAGACAAATGTTTAGCTACGGCGCATTATTAACCCTGTAATCAAACATTTCTCTAAATATATTGGAGAATATCATGCCCGGTTAATCACTCAATTTTGAGTAAGTAAAAAGGAGTATAAAAATGGCAACAGATCATGATGTTAGTAGCCCAGTTGTAAAAGCACTCAATAACATTCTAGAGCTGGAGTTAGCAGGCGTGGTGCGTTATACGCACTATGCCTTGATGGTGTTTGGCTATAACCGCATTCCTATTGTTTCGTGGTTGCGTGGACAAGCGACAGAATCGCTCGGCCATGCAGATAAGGCTGGCGAATTGATTACACATTTGGGTGGTCACCCATCGCTGTCAATCGGGCCGTTACTAGAAACGCATAACCATGATATCGGTGATATTCTGCGTGAATCATTAGCGCATGAAACTGTCGCATTAAATGCTTACAAAGCGCTGCTTAAGCTGGTTGAGGGTGACTCTGTCATGTTAGAAGAGTATGCGCGTGAGATGATTTACCAAGAAGAATTACACTTGGGCGAAGTAGATAAAATGCTGCGAAAACCAGGCGAAATCGCCAAATTTCACGAGAAATTTTAGGTTCAAATTTGATCCGAAAAAAATCGACCAATTTTAATGAGATGAATCCGAAACAGAATCTCGATGACTAACATTATCAGTTGAGTAAAAAAACTTACTTCTAGCAAGTTAGGAGGGTAGTGAATCTGGTTTGCTTTGGCTGTGCGCCGCTCCGCGAAGCTGTCCTGAATTTTGTGTAAGTAACGATTAATTACTGCTGAGGCATTCTTCGCAGTGGAAATAAGTTACGCCAAACAACCATCAACTGTTGTCTCTCGAACTTGAATCCAACGCACATAAAATATGCGCATTTCGAAGTTCCATATCATTTCAGGTTAAGATTAACCCATGCCACACACTCATTATTTAACCGCTTTAAATTTTTACCGAAATGGCCAGCTAACACCGGCTGAATCAGCTTTTCAACAAGTGATTGCCTTGCAAGCCAACCATGCTGATGCATATCACATGCTGGGCATTATTTGCTATCAAACCAATCGCGCAACAGATGCGGTGCGCTACATTCAACAAGCGTTAGCCATTAGCCCGCGTAATGTAGATTATTTAAATAATTGCGGGCTGGCGTTACGCGCAAATCATCAACCAGAAGCTGCCATCAAAAGCTTTCAGCAAGCGGTGTTGCTGCAACCTAAAGATTTAGATGTGCAACTTAACTTAGGCAACACGTTGCTTGCAATTGACCGTTTTGAAGAGGCCGCAGGCTACTATCGCCGTGTATTGCGTGCCATGCCTAAAAAAGAGGATATCCGTGTAGCGCTTTGTCATTGTTTAACCTCGCTGGGTAATCAAGCGCATGCCCTTGGCAACTTCACACAGGCCGAGGCCAGCTTTAAAGAGGCATTACAGTTTAATCCGCAAGATGCCGCATTGCTTTACAACTTAGGTAATGCGCAACGCGAACTAGGTAGGCCAACTGAGGCGGCTAAACAATACTTAAAAGCGATTCAAATTAACCCCATTGATGCAGATACTTACAATAATTTAGGTAACGTACAACGTGAATTAGGGCAATTGGATTTAGCGATTGAGAGCTACCAAAAAGCGTTGCAGCTGAACCCGCAACTGCATCACGCCAAGGTGCATCTTGTGCATCAAAAACAGCACATTTGCGATTGGCAAGGTTTAGATAACGATATTGCTGAAATTTGCCATTGGGTAACAACCCAACCCAGCGCACAGATTTCACCGTTTGCATTTTTAGCGATGCCCGGCACCACGGCAGAGCAACAGAAAATATGCGCAAATAACTGGGTGAAAAATCGCTACGTTGGGCTGATGCAACATCGTCAACAACTTGGTTTTACGCATAGCAAACAAACCACTCAGAAGAAATTAAAGCTGGGCTATTTATCTGCAGATTTCAGGCTGCACCCGCTCGCATTTTTAATCAGCGAACTCATTGAGTTACATGATAGAACCCAATTTGAAATCATTGGATTTTCTTATGGCGTGAATGACAAAACCAGTGCCAGAGCAAGGTTAGAACAAGCCTTTGACCAATTTCATGATATTCGGCAACTTTCAGAGATTGAAGCCGCAAAAAAAATACATGCCTGCGATATTGATATATTGATAGATTTAACCGGCTTCACACAGACTAGCCGCAGTGGCATTGCCGCCCTGCGACCAGCGCCCATTAATGTGAGCTGGCTGGGCTTTCCTGGCACCATGGGCACTTTTGATGATGAGCCGCTTTTTGATTACCTCTTAACCGATAGCTTTATTAGCCCGCCGGAATCAGCGCAACACTACGCAGAACAATTAGCGGTTTTGCCGCACAGCTACCAGCCCAATGACCGCAAGCGCCCCATCGCTAAAACGCCTACACGCAAAGATTGCCACTTACCTGAAGGCGCCTTCGTCTTTTGTTGTTTTAACCAAACTTTCAAAATAACCCCTGATGTATTTTCAGTCTGGATGCGCCTACTAAATGCGGCTCCAAACAGCGTACTTTGGCTACTTGATTGCAACATTTGGGCAAAGCAGAATTTAATTCGCGAAGCCGTCGCCCTTGATATCGCGGCTGAACGCCTCGTTTTTGCGCCGCGCGTTGCCATTGCCGAGCATCTCGCACGCCATGCGCACGCTGATTTATTTTTAGACACCCTGCCCTACAATGCACACACGACTTGTAGCGATGCTTTATGGATGGGCGTTCCAGTGCTGACCTGTGTAGGTGAAACTTTTGCAGCGCGTGTGGCAGGAAGCTTAATAAGCGCAGCAGGCTTACCCGAGTTAGTGACTGACACCTTGCAAGATTATGAAAAAAAAGCGCTTCAGCTTGTGAACAACCCCGACATGATTACCACAATGAAACAAAAGTTACTGGCTGAGAAAATGACTTCTGCATTATTTGATACCAATAACTTTACACAGTCACTAGAGGCTATTTATCAAACCATTTGGCAACAGTCCCTCAACCAACACATGACGCAACCATAGCTCACCACAAATGGTTTTTTTTTGCCGCATTTTTACCTAATGGAAAACCCAAGGTTCATTCTGTGTCACAGAACACCACAGCAAACCTCCCTGCTTCACGGTATAATTTGGCTATTCAGTTAAATTCTAAGAAATAGTTAAATTATGCAACAGCAGTACCCATTTAAAGACATCGAACAATCTGCCCAAGCCTACTGGGAAGCCAATCAAACCTTCGCCGCGTCTGAAACCTCAGATAAACCTAAATACTATTGTTTATCCATGTTTCCTTACCCGTCTGGTCGCCTGCACATGGGACACGTGCGCAATTACACCATTGGCGATGTACTCAGCCGCTTTCATAAAATGAAAGGCTATAACGTGATGCAGCCCATGGGTTGGGATGCGTTTGGTTTGCCTGCTGAAAATGCTGCCATTAAAAATAATACCGCCCCTGCAAAATGGACATACGAAAATATAGAACACATGAAAACCCAATTAAAACAATTGGGTTTAGGCGTGGACTGGAATCGTGAAATTGCGACTTGCAAACCTGAATATTACAAATGGGAGCAATGGCTATTTACCGAGCTATTCAAAAAAGGCCTGATTTACAAAAAAACTTCTACCGTGAACTGGGATCCAGTAGATGGCACCGTGTTAGCCAATGAGCAGGTGATTGATGGTCGCGGCTGGCGTAGTGGCGCCTTGGTAGAGAAACGTGATATTCCGCAGTATTTCATGAAAATTACAGCTTATGCGGAAGAGTTGCTTAATGATTTGGACAAGCTGGATGGCTGGCCTGAACAAGTAAAAACCATGCAACGTAACTGGATAGGCAAAAGCTACGGTTGTGAAGTTGAATTCCCTATCGTGTTCCCTGAGCCCGTCGAAGGGAAAGCTGGCAATCTCAAGGTGTACACCACACGCCCAGACACCTTGATGGGCGCTACTTACGTGGCGGTAGCGGCAGAACATGCTCTGGCAACACAAGCCGCGCAAAACAACCCCGTATTGGCTGACTTTATTGCCGAATGCAAACGCGGTAGCGTGGCAGAAGCTGATATTGCGACAGCCGAGAAAAAAGGCATGGCAACAGGTTTGTTTGTCACGCATCCATTAAACGGCGAGCAATTGCCAGTGTGGGTGGCGAATTACGTGCTTGCCAGCTATGGCGAAGGCGCGGTGATGGCAGTGCCAGCTCATGACGAACGCGACTTTGAGTTTGCCAATAAATATGACTTAAAGATTAAAGCCGTTATTCGTTCATCTAACAACGATGACACCCCCACCCCAACCCTCCCCCTGAATGGGGAGGGAGTTTTACCTTACATCGAGCATGGCATTTTGTTTGATTCTAGAGAATTTAATGGCTTAGACTTTGATGGTGCAAGCGCTGCCATTGCAACCGCATTATCTGCCAAGAGCCTAGGCAAACGCCGCACACAGTTCCGCCTGCGCGACTGGGGCGTTTCACGTCAACGTTACTGGGGTTGCCCAATCCCGATTATTCACTGTGCTAACTGCGGGGAAGTACCAGTACCTGCGGAGCAGTTGCCAGTCGTATTACCTGAAGACGTAGTCATGGATGGTGTTGGCTCCCCGATTAAAAAAGACCCACATTTTTACGAAACCACCTGCCCAACATGTGGTGGAAAAGCCACCCGCGAAACAGATACCCTAGATACCTTCTTTGAATCATCATGGTATTTCGCACGTTACACCAGCTTTGATAGCAACACAGCCATGGTGGATGAGCGCGCCAACTACTGGTTACCAGTTGACCAATACGTAGGCGGTATTGAGCACGCAATTTTGCATTTGCTCTATGCGCGCTTTTTTAACAAGCTGATGCGCGATGTGGGTTTGATTAAGAATGACGAGCCATTTACCAACCTGCTCACGCAAGGCATGGTGCTAAAAGACGGCACTAAAATGAGTAAGTCCAAAGGCAACACGGTTGATCCGCAAGAGCTGATTGACACTTACGGTGCAGATACCGCGCGGCTGTTTATGATGTTTGCCGCACCGCCTGAGCAGAGTCTGGAATGGGCCGATAGCGGTGTGGAAGGCGCACATCGCTTTTTGCGTCGCTTATGGAAAGCCGTGTTTGACCACGTAGAGTTGGGTGCAACGACGGCATTTAGCACAGGCGAACTCAGCGCTGACCTTAAAAATCTACGCCGTCAATTGCACCTGACTATTGAAAAAGTGGCAGATGACTATGGTCGCCGCCATAGCTTTAACACGGCCATTTCATCCGTGATGGAACTGATGAATGCACTCGCCAAAGTTGAAGGTAACGACGAGATAACCCGCAGCGTTCGCCAAGAGGTGCTGCAAAATGTTGCACTGTTACTTTCACCGATTGTGCCGCATGTATGCCAAGCTATTTGGGCAGAGTTATGCCCTAACAGCCACATTTTAGAGGCTGGCTGGCCAGTTGCAGATCAATCTGCCATGGTGCAAGATAGCATTGAGTATATGATTCAAGTCAACGGTAAACTACGCGGCAGTATCACAGTAGCCAAAACTGAAGGCAAAGAAACTTTAGAGAAATTGGTACTGGAACAACCTTGTGTGCAGAAATATATTGAAGAAAACATGTCTGTACGCAAAGTGATTGTGGTACCTAATAAACTTATTAATGTTGTAGTGGGCTAAGTCTATGAAAGAAAACACCATGCAAAAAGCCATCATGCACCGTATCAGTCTATTCGTATTGTTCATGCTGGCTCTTTCTGCCTGCGGGTTTCAGCTGCGGGGCATGGCCGAACTTTCATTCAAAACCTTGTATATTCAAGGGGCCCCACTCAGTATCTCGCGCGATCTGAAACAGTCACTCAAAACCAATGGCGTGCAAGTGGTAGAAAATACCGAGGGTGCCGAGCTATTATTGGAATTACTCAACGAAACCTATGAAAAACGCATTTTGTCGTTAAGCGGCGGTGGTTTGGTGCGTGAGTTTGAGCTGAATTATCATGTGAACTTTAGAACACGCGAGCCAGCCAACCCGATATGGAGCAAAGTACAAACCGTGCAAGCACGCCGTGATTTTTCATATAACGACAATGCCTTGCTTGGCAAAGCTGATGAGGAATCAAGGCTGAACGCGGATATGCGCCAGGACGCTGTGCGCGAAGTTTTACGCCGTTTAACCGCCATTAAACTAACGGCTAAATAGCTTATCACCATGCGCTTAGCTCAAGCTCAACTCGAAACGCATCTCAAACAAAGCTTACAGCCGCTTTACGTATTAGTAGGTGATGAGCCGCTCGCGCAACGCGAATGCTTGGATGCGATTCGTGCGGCCGCGCGCACTCAAGGTTTTGATGAGCGTAACAGTTTGACCGTAGAGCGCAATTTTAACTGGCAGCAAATTCAGAGTTTTGGTCAGTCTATTTCGCTTTTTTCAAGCCGTCGTTTATTAGAACTTAACATTCCTAGCGGCAAGCCAGGCATTGAAGGCAGCAAAGCTCTGCAAGCGTTGGCGGCAAAAGCACTACCAGATACCACGGTTGTGATTATCTTGCCCGCCTTAGAACGAGATGCTAAAAATAGTGCATGGTTTTCAGCGTTAGAAGCGCAATCACAGACGATTACCCTCAATGAAATTGACGCGGCCAATTTACCCAAATGGATTGC
>JAURWJ010000114.1 GCA_030655015.1 Methylotenera sp.
AGATTTAAGCATGGTTCTTTGCATGTGCTTAACCGTTTTTAAAAGGGGACTGCATTATAGTCTTTTCAATCACTTAGCGCAAAAATCAATATTATCTATCAAGCGCACGTTACCTAATTTAGCTGCGCCCAATACCACCAAGTTTGAGTCATCCTGCGTTGCAAGTGCTAATGTGTTAGCTGAACGCACGGAAATATAATCGACCAGCCAACCTTTGTCATTTAACATTTGCATTGCCGTTTGCTCCAAGTCGGCAAAGTCAGTATTGCCTTGTTTGATGGCGCTCACAATTTGTTGTAAACATTGCTGTAGTTGCGCAGCTGCTATTTTTTGTGTTGAGGTTAAGTAGCCATTGCGCGAGCTCATCGCTAGGCCGCTCGGTTCGCGCACGGTGTTACCTGCAATAATTGTTATAGGTAAATTAAATTGTTTGACGAGTTGTTTAATCACAAAAAGTTGCTGAAAATCTTTTTGTCCAAATACAGAAACTTGTGGCTGCACGATATTAAATAACTTCATCACTACAGTGGCTATGCCGCTAAAGTGTCCGGGACGTGAGGCGCCGCAAAGCTCCCTAGCCATTGGTGGCGGCGTAATGGTCATGGTTTGATTAAGATTGTTGCCATCAAAATCTGCATATACTTCTGCAACAGATGGTGCAAATACAATATCCGCACCTGCGATTTTCAGTTTTTCGCAGTCTGCCTCTAAAGTGCGTGGATAGCTGGCCAAATCTTCATTGGCGCCAAACTGTAGCGGATTTACAAAAATACTCACGACGACACATTGGGCATGTTGTTTGGCAATTTCTACCAAGTGAACGTGTCCCGCATGCAGGTTGCCCATGGTGGGTACAAAGCCAATACTAGGCTGGGCTTTAAGCACATTTCTTAATTCGTTAACGGTGTGGATAATTTGCATGGGTTGACTGTTAAATTGGGCTTGTTGCGGTAAATTCAATAGCTGTGCTCTATCGCTGGAAAAGTTTTATTTTTTACAGCTTGCACATAGTTGCTGACTGCTTGCTGAATACTATTGGTTTCTTGCAAAAAGTTTTTAGTAAATCTCGGGCTTTTAAATTCGTGAGGGGCTTTAGAAGCAGGACCGGTATAAATACCCAGCAAATCTTGTATGACTAATACCTGGCCGCTACAATCTACCCCAGCGCCAATGCCAATGGTGGGCACTTTAATGCCTTCAGTGATTTTTTTAGCCAGAGCTGCCGGCACCATTTCCAGCAACACAAAACTGGCACCTGCGTCACTCATGGCTTTTGCATCATTAAGAATCTGCTCGGCAGATTCTTGTGTTTTACCTTGAATTTTATAGCCGCCAAGTTGATTCACCGATTGCGGTGTAAATCCCAAATGTGCGCAAACCGGAATACCACGCTCAATCAAATAGCGTGCGGTGTTGATTCTGTCACCGCCGCCCTCAAACTTCACCATGTGCGCACCAGATTTGATTAACCAGGCGGCATTTTTGTAGGCAGCTTCGTTATCGTGTTCGTAACTGCCTAGCGGCATGTCGGCCATAATCAGCGTATTTGGTGCGCCTGCAGCTACGCTTTTGGTGTGATAAGTCATGTGGTGCATGCTCACATTGAGCGTATTTTCTGCGCCTTGCAGCACCATGCCGAGTGAGTCGCCTACCAGTAAAATATCCACACCGGCGTGTTCCATTAACTTGGCAAAAGTCGCGTCGTAGCAAGTGAGCATGGCGATTTTTTCACCACGGCTTGTCATTTGTTGAAGTTCGGATAATTTCATGTGCAATGAATGATTATTCAAAGTTCGGATTAAAGAATTCACGCTGACCTTTAATCTGCATAATACGATTTAACAATAAATCAAACGAGCTATCATTTTTGAGGATGTTGAGCTTTTCATTGTTCACAATAAGCACGGGTGAAGCATCATAGTTATGAAAAAACTCGCTATAGGCATTGGCTAGGCGTTCTAAATATTCGCGTGGAATCTCCTGCTCATAGCTCACATTGCGCGCCTCAACGCGCTCGACCAATGCGTCGATTGGCGTTTGCAGGTAAATGACTAAATCAGGCTTGGGTGCTTTTAACTGTAGATGTTGGTAGATTTGATGATACAGCGCATATTCTTCATCATCTAAATTCAGCCGTGCAAATATCGGGTCTTTTTCTAAAAAAAAGTCCGCAATCACTGGCTTGGCAAACATGTCGCGCTGGCTAAGGTCTTTAACTTGGTTAGCACGCTGAAATAAAAAGAATAGCTGCGTCGGTAAGCCGTAGCGCTGTGCATCTTGATAAATGCGCGGTAAAAACGGGTTGGACTCAGCTGTTTCAGATAAATAATCCACTGGAAATTTATCTGCCAGCATTTTTGCTAGCGTAGTTTTTCCGCTGCCAATGGGGCCTTCAACCACGATGTAAGGGAATTTAGTGAAAATATTCATGTTGTTGTAAGCTTAAGAAAATCTGCTAATGCCCAAAGATAACTCTGGTGTAATCAATGGCGCTATTTTGCCATGATTTGGCAGGATAAGATGCGGTGCGATCTCAAATAGTGGTAGTAAGACAAAGCCACGCGTATGCATACGCGGGTGCGGCAGCGTGAGTTTAACTGTGTTTAACACTACATTTTCGTATAACAGTAAGTCGCAATCTAGCACACGCGGCGCGTTGATATAAGGGCGCTCGCGTCCTGCGACATTTTCGATTTCATGTAAGGTGTCGAGCAATACTTGTGGTGATAGTTCAGTCTCAATTTCTGCTACTGCGTTAATAAAATCTGGTGCAGCATCAACACAGTCAATGGGTGCTGTTCTGTAGAGTGATGATTGTTTAACCAGCCGTGTTTGAGGTAAGTGACTTAAAGCAATGAGTGCTTTTTGTACTTGTTCTACCGGATTTTCTAAATTGCTTCCAAGTGCAACAAACGCTTGCTTCATGATGCTTCTGTTGAGGCGCTAGGTTTTTTACGGTTTCTTTTTCTGCGTTTTTTAGGTGCAGTATCTGCTTGCAACATCGTTGCACGGGCTTCACCTTCAGCGTTGGCAAAGGTTGTCCACCATTCGCCTAGTTCAGCAGGCAACTCACCTGACTCGCAACGCAGTAATAAAAAGTCATAGCCAGCACGATAGCGTGGGTGTGTAAGTAAGCCAAACGGGCGTTTGCCAGCACGTTGTTCAAAGCGCGGTTGCATGCCCCAGATTTCTTTCATGGTGGCGGTGTAGCGATTGTGGATGGCTAATTTTTCAGCCTGTGTAGCAATCACTTCACTCATCGCCATGTGTAGCGCGGGTATTGGGGGTGCTTCAGCTTTATAAGTTTCCCAAGCGGCTAACACTTCATGCCAGAGTAAGGTAGCAAACAAACAGCTGGGGTTGGCAGACTTGCCGGAAGCGATGCGATCATCCGTATTTTGCAGCGCCAACATGACAAAACGCTCACCCATGGGCTGTTCTAATACGACATCGAGCATCGGCAGTAAGCCATGGTGTAAATGTTGCTCGCGTAGTGCGATGACGCTTTCAATGGCATGACCTGATAAAAACAGTTTCAGCATTTCATCAAACAAGCGGCTAGGAGGCACGTCTTGCAATAAGTCCGCCATCTTGGCTATGGGCGCCATCGTCGCGGCATCAATTTTAAGGCCAAGTTTCGCAGATAGCCGCACCACGCGTAACATGCGCACCGGGTCTTCTGCGTATCGTGTTTCGGGTTTGCCTATCATGCGCAAAACACCCGCTTGAATATCCGCAAAACCTTGGTGGAAGTCGAGCACTTCTTGGCTGGTAGGGTCGTAATAAAGTGCGTTGGCAGTAAAGTCGCGCCGTGCTGCGTCTTCTTCCAGGCTACCAAAAATGTTGTCTCGAATAATACGCCCACTCTCGTTGGTGTGTGCATCCCCTTGTGCTTCATGATGGCCGCGGAAGGTGGAAACTTCAATTGTTTCATCGCCAAACAACACATGCACCAGACGAAAACGCCGCCCAATAATGCGCGATCGTCTAAACACACGGTTGACTTCTTCAGGGGTGGCATCAGTGGCAATATCAAAATCTTTAGGAATGCGTTTGAGCAATAAATCACGCACTGCGCCACCTACAATAAAAGCTTCAAAGCCCGCTTTTTGTAAGCCTTCAATCGTCCTATGCGCTGCGTTACTCAATAAGCTGCGGTCTATCTGATGTTTTTTGTATGCAATGATGACGGCGCTAGCTTTATCACTATCGCTTCTTTTGGCGGATTTTTTTGTGCCTAGTAGTGGGCGATTTGAGTGCCTCGGTTTTGAAGTTTCTGCTTGATCGCGTTCGGGCTTTGCATGTCCGGTTTTAGCGAGTTTTGGTTTAAAAATTTTGTTGAATAGTTTTCTTATCATAGTGAAATTATAGCTTAAATTCAGGCTGGCTCATTCTTCCACAGTACATCGCTGATGCCAGCCTCTTTGTTAAAAACGCGGCACAGCACAAACAGCAAATCAGACAGGCGGTTTAAATACTGTAGTGAAATTTCAGTGACTTTCTCATTACGGTGCAACTGAATCAGTTTGCGCTCTGCACGGCGGCAAACGGTGCGCGCAAGATGGCAAAAAGCTGCGGCTTTAGTGCCGCCCGGTAAAATAAACTCCTTTAACGGCTTTAAATCGTCATTCAGAGTGTCTATTGCTTGCTCTAAATCATCAATGCGCGCTTGTTGCAAAATCACATACCCTGGAATACAAATTTCGCCACCTAGATTAAATAAGTCATGCTGGATTTTTGTGAGCAGCACTTCTAAATTGCCCGGGATGGGTTCAGTCAGTATTAAACCAATGACTGAATTTAATTCATCCACATCACCCATCGCATCAACACGAATACTGTCTTTGCTAATGCGGCTACCGTCACCTAACCCTGTGGTGCCATCGTCTCCGGTGCGTGTGTAAATTTTACTTAGCCTGTTACCCATCACTAAATCCTTTATAATTTGCGTATTGTAACTGATGACCACCTTGCTATGACTGCTCAATCCGCAATTCATGATGTGAAGAATCGACCAATTGCCGTGTTCGATTCAGGCGTGGGCGGTATTTCTGTGTTGAAGCACATTCATGCCTTGCTGCCGTTTGAACAGTTGTTATACGTGGCGGATAGTAAATATGCGCCTTATGGTAATAAAACCCCCGCAGAAATCCAGACACGCTGTTTTGAAATTGCAGACTTTCTAATTACTAAAGATGCAAAAGCGATTGTGGTCGCCTGTAATACCGCTACCGCAGCGGCGATTGACGCCATGCGTGCAAAATACACATTGCCGAATAATATGCCAATTATCGGCATGGAACCCGCAGTAAAACCGGCGGCAGAAGCCAGTAAAAATGGCATTATTGGCGTACTTGCGACCACAGGTACGCTTAAAAGTGCTCAGTTTGCAGGCTTGCTCGAAAGTTACGGCCGCAATGTCAACGTGGTCACGCAGGCTTGTGTGGGGCTGGTAGAATGCATTGAACGTGGTGAAATCACTGCCGAAAATACATTGAGTTTAGTTGAGCGGTATTGCCAACCACTGCTGGCCGCGGGTGCAGATACCATCGTACTGGGCTGTACGCACTACCCGTTTGTGCGGGCTTTGATAGAGCAAGTAGTAGGACCCGATGTTACGCTGATTGATACCGGTGCTGCGGTAGCCAAACATTTAAAACAACGTTTATTAGCGCTTGATTTGCTTTTAGATAATGAACAACTTGCTCAAGGACCAACTTGGAAAAATCAAGAGCCGCCCTGGAAAAATAAAGTACAGTTTTGGACTAACAGTGAAGCTAATAATGCAAAGCAGGTGATTAGCCAGTTGTGGGGAAAAAGTGCTGAAATAAACACTTTTTAACCCGGATTTTCCATTAGGACTTGGAATGGTAACGCCGCACAGTTCGATGGATTTTTTGTGCAAATTTTATGGGCAATAGTGATTCTATTGACAGAAAATTTGCACAAAAAAGACGCAAAATGGGCAAGTTAACATTCAAGTAGCGTTCCCTGAGCTTGTCGAAGGGAAAAATCGCCTAATGGAAAATCTGGGTTTAAGGTGCCTTAGTCTTGTCATTACGATTTAGCCAAGATTCTCCCAATAGAAAATCTTGGCTAATGAAGGTGCTGATTTTAACAACGTTACAAAACTAAAAACTATCCAAAAAAGTCTTTAGCTTTATCCACCCAACTTTTGTTTTTTGGACTGTGCTTCCCAGCATCAGCCTGCGTGCTTTCTTCAAATTCACGTAACAGTTCTTTTTGGCGGGTAGTTAGTTTTACTGGTGTTTCAACCACTACATGCACCATTAAATCGCCATGTTCGCTTGAGCGTAGTGGTTTAATACCTTTGCCGCGCAGCCTAAATACGCCACCCGTTTGAGTTTCAGCAGGAATTTTCATCTTAGCTGAACCATCTAGCGTAGGGACTTCAATTTCACCACCCAGTGCTGCAGTGCTAAAGCTGATCGGCATTTCGCAATGCAGGTTGCCGCCATCACGTTGGAACATGCCGTGTTGTTTGAGGTGCACAACGACATATAAATCACCGGTTGGGCCGCCATTCACGCCTGCTTCACCTTCGCCACTTAAGCGAATTCTATCGCCTTCATCCACGCCGGCAGGAATTTTAACCGATAAAGTTTTATTTTGTTTAACACGCCCCGCGCCGTGGCAAGACTCGCACTGGTCATTATCTCTAATCATTTTGCCAGTGCCATGACACTTAGGACAAGTTTGCTGTACAGAGAAAAAGCCTTGCTGCATACGTACTTGGCCATGACCGCCACAAGTGGTGCAGGTCACAGGTGCTTTGCCTGATTTTGCACCAGTGCCTTTACAGGGTTCACAAGCGGCTTGCACAGGAATACGGATTTTAGTTTCGGTGCCTTTGGCTGCGTCTTCTAATGATATTTCCATGTTGTAGCGTAAATCTGCACCGCGATACACATTGCTGCGTTGGCCGCGTGCGCTACCGCCAAAAATATCGCCAAAAATATCGCCAAAGGCATCACCAAAACCTGCGCCGCCAAAGCCGCCAGCACCTGCACCTTGCTCTACGCCAGCATGACCGTACTGGTCATAAGCGGCACGCTTTTGATCATCAGAGAGCATTTCATAGGCTTCTTTTGCCTCTTTGAATTGTTCCTCAGCTTTTGGGTTATCGGGGTTGCGATCAGGGTGATACTTCATCGCCAATTTGCGATAAGACTTTTTAATGTCTTCTTCAGAAGCATCTTTGTTCACACCCAGAATTTCGTAATAATCTCTTTTGCTTGCCATAATTTAGTCGCTAGTTTGTAGTCGGTAGTTGGTGGTTGATCGTCGCCAGTATGTAGCCATTAGTGATGAGCGCAAAAGTCGTTAGCACCTGATTTGGATGCTAACGACCAGCGATTACATACTAATGACTGACTTTTAGTCCTTCTTCACTTCTTCAAACTCCGCATCTACTACATCACCATCCACCGTTTTTTCGCCTTCAGTGCTTGGCTGGGCGCTTTGCGTATTGGCTTCAGCTTGTTCCGCTGCGTACACTTTTTCGCCCAGTTTTTGTGAAGCTTCAGTTAAGGCTGCGGTTTTGGCTTCAATTGCGTCTTTATCATCTGACTGCAATACCTCCTCAACCTCTTTCAGCGCGGTTTCAATCGCTTCTTTTTCAGCAGCGTCTAGTTTATCGCCATGCTCAGCCAGTGATTTTTTCACTGAATGTACCATGCCATCTGCTGCATTGCGCGCATCTACTAACTCGCGATATTTTTTATCCTCATCTGCATATTTAATGGCATCTTCTTCCATTTGCTGAATTTCAGCTTCAGATAAACCGCTATTGGCTTTAATGGTAATTTTATTTTCTTTACCAGTTGCTTTATCTTTGGCAGAAACATGCAAAATACCGTTGGCATCAATATCAAACGTCACTTCAATTTGCGGCATGCCACGTGGTGCTGGTGGAATATCGCTTAAATTAAATTGACCTAACGATTTATTTGCCGCTGCCTTTTCACGTTCGCCTTGCAACACTTGAATTGTCACGGCATTTTGGTTGTCGTCAGCGGTTGAGAACGTTTGCGATGCCTTGGTAGGAATCGTGGTGTTTTTCTTGATGACTTTAGTCATCACGCCGCCCAAAGTTTCAATACCTAAAGAAAGTGGCGTTACATCCAGTAACAATACATCTTTAACATCGCCTTTAAGTACACCACCTTGAATCGCAGCACCTACTGCTACCGCTTCATCAGGATTGACATCTTTACGTGGTTCTTTGCCGAAGATTTCTTTTACTTTCTCTTGCACTTTTGGCATACGGCTTTGACCACCGACCAAAATCACGTCAGTAATATCGTCAATTGAAACGCCTGCATCTTTAATCGCTACACGGCATGGCGCCATCGTGCGTTCAATTAAATCTTCAACTAATGATTCTAATTTCGCACGTGTGATTTTTACCACCAAGTGTTTAGGACCTGTTGCATCGGCCGTAATATATGGCAAATTCACTTCAGTTTGTGTAGCGCCTGACAACTCGATTTTTGCTTTTTCAGCCGCTTCTTTTAAGCGTTGTTTTGCCAGTAAATCATTGCGTAAATCAAGGCCGCCATTGTCTTTTTTGAACTCATCAGCTAGAAAGTCGATTAAGCGGTTATCAAAGTCTTCGCCACCCAAGAATGTATCGCCATTGGTTGAAAGTACTTCAAATTGATGTTCGCCATCAATACTGGAAATCTCAATAATAGAAACGTCAAAAGTACCACCGCCCAAGTCATACACAGCAATTTTACGGTCACCTTCTTGTTTATCTAAACCAAAGGCAAGTGCTGCAGCTGTAGGCTCGTTAATAATACGTTTAACATCTAAGCCCGCGATACGCCCAGCATCTTTAGTCGCTTGGCGTTGGCTATCGTTAAAGTAAGCCGGCACGGTAATCACCGCTTCAGTGACTTCTTCACCCAAGTAATCTTCGGCGGTTTTCTTCATTTTGCGCAAAACTTCAGCAGAAATTTGTGGCGGCGCCATTTTAACGCCGCGTATTTCCACCCAAGCATCGCCATTATCAGCTTTGGCAATGGTGTAAGGCATTAAACCGATGTCTTTTTGCACTTCTTTTTCTTCAAAACGGCGACCAATCAAACGCTTAACTGCGTAAAGCGTATTTTTGGGATTAGTCACTGCTTGGCGCTTAGCTGGTGCGCCCGCTAAAATTTCACCATCCTCTTGATACGCGATGATAGAAGGCGTGGTACGTGTGCCTTCAGAGTTTTCAATCACGCGTGGTTTGCCGCCTTCCATCACTGCTACGCAAGAGTTCGTTGTACCTAAGTCAATACCAATAATTTTGCCCATGTTGTGTTCCTTTTACTTTAATTTTTAATTAACCGCCGATAAATGCAGATAAAAACAGGTGTGTTTCATTTGCGTTGATAAAGGAGGCTTAAATTTTTAACCTTGTTTATATGATGGTGATTGT
This sequence comes from Methylotenera sp., assembly GCA_030655015.1. Classification (GTDB taxonomy): domain Bacteria; phylum Pseudomonadota; class Gammaproteobacteria; order Burkholderiales; family Methylophilaceae; genus Methylotenera. The sequence goes on from JAURWJ010000114.1 coordinate 9,449, forward strand.
TTTTACAAATTCAAGTGTTTGCTTTTATCCGTTTGGCCTATTTTAATATCGGCATTCATCTGCGGCTAAAACAAGTTTTTAAATTGATTATTTAGCGACCATTACCAAAGCAGGGCGTAGCACACGATCATTCAATGTGTAGCCCTTTTGTAGCACGCTAGTCACTGTATTTGGTTCGCCGCTGTTTTCAAGCATGCTGATCGCTTGATGCTTATTGGGATCAAATTTTTCACCAACAGGATTGATTTCAGCGATGTTGAATTTTTCAAAAACGCTAGCAAGTTGTTTGGTCGTTAGCTCAACGCCATCTTTATAACTTTGAACGTCTGCCGCCTCAATTAACAAGGCTGCATCCAAACTATCTTTTACCGCCAATAATTCATTTGAGAATTTTTCTAAGGCAAATTTACGCGCTTTATCAATATCATCCATGGCACGGCGGCGAATATTTTCACCTTCGGCTTTTACATAAAGTACGTTGGCCTTTGCTTCTTCTAAAGCGGCTTCCAGTTCGGCAATCCTGTTTTCAGTTGATGTCTCAACCTCAGGCGTTGGATTATTTTCGGCAGCGATTTCTACTTCAGGCTGCGTTGCAGATTGTTCTTCTTGCATGTATTTCCCCGGTTATTATTAACACTGAATACAAAATGGGGATGCGATTTTTTATTTCAAGCGTAACTGTTTAAGTTTTTAGAAATTATTATTGAGCATTTTATCGAGTGCTGTGGTGACATCTTCGACGGATGGAATTGTGCCAATGTTTCCAAGGTTAATGGCAGGCGCCTGTGCGCCGGCGTAAACGCCTGTTAGTGCTGGATTGGTGTCTGTGTAAATGGCAATCGTTGGAATGCCAAGTGCAGTTGCCAAGTGTGATAACCCAGTATCCACCCCAATGGCGGCCTTGGCCTGACCGATGACGTTAGCCAATTGAGTGATTGTTAATTTAGGTAGTACCGTAGCGTTACCAAGCGCACTGGCAATGAATTCTGCGCGCATTAGTTCAGCTTCGCTTGCCCAAGGCAAAATGAGGCCAATTTGTAGTTCGGCTAACTTTTTACCTAGCGCAACCCAGTGTTCTATAGGCCATAGCTTGCTGTCACGGCTAGTGCCATGCAAGCCAACAATATAAGGCGCTTTAAGAGTTAGTTGAGATTGCATGGCTGCTGTAATGCCGTAATTAGGCAGGCCACTTGGGATAGGATACCCCAGCGCCAGTGCTGCCAATGTGCGATTGCGTGCTACCGCGTGCTCGGCGCGTGAAACCTGATGTGTTGTGTCGTAAAAATAACTGGCGAGTGGTTCGCGCGCAGAATTTTTATCATAGCCGTGTTTTTTGCCCTGGCTCAAATAAGTGAGTAAAGCACTTTTTAATAAACCTTGTGTGTCTAGCACAAGGTCATATCGCTGTTGTGAAAGCTGCTGCTTTGCTACTTTGATTTCTGACCAGGTTTTTTTTGTGAATAATGCTTTGCGCCAACGGCGAATGGCGACTGGAATCACATGCTTAACGCTGGGGTGCAGCTTTGGAATATCAGCAAAACCGGCTTCTACCACCCAGTCAATTTCAGTGTCAGGATAATGGTTCAGGATGTCATTGATAATGGGTAAATTATGAACAACATCGCCTAAAGACGAAGTTTTAACAATAAGCAATTTCAGCATAATTGGCATTTTCGCATACAATTCAGCTTTAATAATCAGTTGATCATCGCGGTAACTCAATTTTGAAGTTTGCTTTTCTAATTTTTAAGGTATTTCCCTACGGCGGCGTGCAGCGCGACATGTTGAGAATCGCGCATGATTGCGTCAATGCCGGGCACGATGTCACGATTTATACCGGTGAGTGGCGTGGTGATATGCCGGATGCGCGGATTAATGTGGAGATTATGCCTAGCCGTGGCTGGTTGAATCATCAGCGACATCAATCGTTGATAAGCGCCATAAAGCAAGCTTTAGTAAAAGCCCCAGTAGATTTGGTGGTGGGATTCAACCGCATGGCAGGGCTGGATATCTATTATGCGGCTGACCCGTGTTACGTGCAGCGTGCGCATGAAGAGCGCTCTTGGTTGTATAGGCTGACGGGGCGTTATCGTTTTTTTGCCGCAGCTGAAAAAGCCGTGATGGACGCGCAAGGCAGCTGTCAGATTCTACTGCTGACTGAACGTGAGAAACAAAGCTTTCAGCAATGGTATGGTACGCCAGACGCACGTTTTTATTTATTGCCGCCCAGTATTCCGCTGCAAAAATTTGCCAACAAGCGCCGTGAAGCTTGCCGCGCGTACGCTAGGCAGCAATTCAACTTGCCAGCGGATGCTAATATTGTATTAACGGTAGGTTCTGCTTTTATACGTAAAGGCGTGGATAGAGCCATTGATGCCATTGTGGCTTTGCCAAAAGCCTTGCAGGATAAAACATGGTTGATTGCAATCGGTGAATATGAATCCAATAGCAATATGTCGGCGTATTGCGAAAAGCGTGGCGTTGCACACAGATGCATTCACGTTGGCGGTCGTGCTGATGTTGCAGATTTAATGGTGGGGGCAGATGTATTTGCGCATCCTGCACGCTCTGAGTTGGCAGGTATTGTGCTGATTGAGGCGATGACCGCAGGTTTGCCGGTATTGGTGACGGATGTTTGCGGCTATGCACCGCGTATTGCTGAAGCGAATGCGGGGGTGGTGTTGCCATCACCTTATCGTCAACTAGAGATGAATAGTGCGCTTGCCATGATGTTGCAATCAACGCGGCAAGTTGAATGGCAAGAGAACGGCAGGCAATATACCTTACACATTAAAAATATTTCGTCTGCAAGTGCAGAGGCTGACTATATGATTAACTACGCCCATCAAAAATTAGCACAAGCATATCAAGAGGCAACGTCACGTGGATAAGCTAGAATTACCAGCAAATATTCGCCACCTTTTTGGCGTAGATACTTTTGCCCAAATCATGCAACTACAGGGGCAAGTTTACCGAGACGTAGCAGGGCGCCGTACCATTCAGCTTAAGTTGGCAGGTGGCAGTTATTTTGTTAAACAGCACTTTGGTGTGGGTTGGCGCGAAATTGTTAAGAGTTTTTTAAGCTTAAAAAAACCTATTTTAGGCGCACAGACTGAGGTTAATGCGATACGTAAGCTATATGAAATTGGCATTGATACCACGCCACTGGTTGGCTTTGGTATCAAAGGCATTAACCCTGCAACGCAGCAATCCTTCGTAATTACTCAGGATTTAGGTGATATTGTCTCTTTAGAAGATTTATGTGCTGATTGGGGGAATAATCTACCAGGCGCCAATTTTAAGCGGCGTTTGATAGTGGCTGTGGCTGGCGTGGCGGCTAAACTTCATAAAAACGGCGTTAATCATCGTGATTTTTACATTTGCCACTTGTGCTTAGATGCGCAGGCGTTAAAACAAAATCAAATTAAATTGTATTTAATTGATCTGCATCGCATGTTGATACATCACAAAGTTTCGATGACTGACAATATGAAAGATATCGCCGCGCTGTATTTTTCAAGTATGGATGCTGGCTTAACGTCACGTGATTATCTACGCTTTAAGTACTATTATTCCAGTGAGGTTAGTGGCTGCACGCCTGATTTTTGGCGGCAAGTTGAATATAGAGCGAACAAGCTCTACGCTAAATTTCATGGAGAGAAATTTCAAAAAAGGTTAGTGGCTGAAAAGGCTGCATTAAAAAAATGACAACTCTATTTATAGCACCACAACATCAAAACACTTTAGCGCTCAATCAGCTGGCAGAGTTTGATGCGATATGGAATGTTAAAGTCGATTGGTTTGAAGCGCCAAATGAGCGTCGCGGCGGCTGGAGCGGTGTAGGGCGCATGCGCTTAAAAACTTCATCTGAGGCTAACTTGGGTGTATTTTTAAAGCGGCAAGAAAATCACGAGCGCCGTACGATGATGCATCCGATTAAGGGTGAACCTACTTTTGCATGTGAGTTTAAGATGATGCAGTACTTGGCGAAACATCAAGTACCTTCACTTAAAGCCGTTGCTTTTGGTCAACGTAAGGTTAACGGCAACATGCAGGCACTTTTGATGACAGAAGAGCTGGTTGGGTTTATCCCGTTAGAGCAGGCCGTGATTCAGCTTTTTTCTGAAAAAAGACCTGCGCTCAGCGTGCAAAAAACACTGATTAAACAAGTGGCGTCTACAGTAAGTAAACTACATCAATCAGGTGTGCAGCATCGCTCTTTATATCCAAAACATCTGTTTGTTGATACGTCAAATGTGCAAGATGCGGTGGTGATTGATTTGGAGAAGTCACGTACGAAATTGCTACCATTTATGCGTACATTTTATGATTTATCTACCTTGAATCGTCATTCAGAACATTGGAGCAGAGCGGCCAGGCTGTATTTTTATAAGCAGTATTTGGGTGTTAATCAACTTAATTTATGGCAGAAGTTTGTGTTGAAAATGATTGCAAAGCGTTCTTCACGTAAAAAAACACATAAAACGGCTAAAAAAACGTATCAAGGTACAAAGTAGTATAATTCGATTTTTTATTTGGATCGTTGAAAATGACTGAGCCCACCACCTATCGCGCACGTACCAATTATGATGAGCGCAAAGCGACAATCTATCAGCAGCGCAAAGTTCACAAACACGATAGTGAAATGAAGCTGCTGGATCGTGCTTTTTCTATTATTCCTAAAACGTTAGAGGTGATTGATTTACCTTGTGGTGGCGGACGTGTGTTTTTACGCTTGGCGAGCCATGGCTACAAAGTAAGAGCGGGTGACTTATCTCCAGAGATGATTAAAATTGCACAAAAAAATGCGGATGCGGCAGGTTTGGGCATCACAGTAGATCATGCAGATGTGGAAAAACTACATTATGCGGATCAAAGTATTGATGCGATTGTTTGTTTCAGGCTTTTTCAGCATTTCCCAACACCGGCAATACGTCAACGTGCCGTGCGCGAGATGTGCCGTGTTGCCAAGCAATACGTAGTAATGTCTTATTTTAGCCCTTACTCATACACGCAAGCTAAATTGATATTACGTGAAAAACTAGGGGGTAGGAAATTACGTAAATATCCTACCAGTTTGAAAGAAGTAGAGGGTTATTTTGCAAACTCAGGTTATCGATTGGTAAAAGATTTTGCAGAATTAAACTTAATTAAAACATTGCATCTGGCTGTTTTTGAGCGCATCTCTGATTAACAATTTACTGCAGCTCTCATCTGGCGGTGAGTCTGACTTCAGTGTTGGGCTGCCTGGCGGCCCAACTTTATTCTGCGAGAAAATTGTACGCAGAGTGCCAGGTAAGCGTCTTGTTTGCCAAGGCGTTTGGTCTCAGCAAGCTGTTTATGCCAAGTTGTTTATTGGTAGTGATGCTGCCCGTTATTTTGAGCGTGATAAACGCGGTGTAACGTGTTTATTCAAAGCTGGGATTGCAAGCCCAGCAATATTGTTTGCTGGTTTGGCTGACGATAGCAAAACATATTTAATCATATTCTCCGCGATAGACTCCGCGCGCAATGCCGAAGATGTTTGGCAGGAGTTAGACTCGCCCCAACGTTTGATTTTGGCGCGTGCGCTAGTGCAAACCGTAGCGCAACATCATCAAGCTGGTTTGTTGCAAACGGATTTATACCTTAAAAATTTTTTGGTCCAACACGTGTTAAATCAAGTAGATTTAATCTACACGCTTGATGGTGACGGTATTCGGTCAATATCACCGTGGTTTAAAAAACGTCAAAAATTGCACAACTTGGCGACGTTATTTTCCAAAATGGATGTACTTGATGATGTTTGGATGGCCGAGCTTTATGCGCAATATTGTTTGCAGATTGGTATTCCACATTCACTTGTAGATGAAACTGAGGTTTGGCGCTTAACGCAGAAAATACGTCATCAGGTAGCAACGGGCTATGCGGATAAAAAAGTCTTTAGAAACTGTACCGATGTGAAAGTGGCGCGCAGTTTTAAACGCTTTCAGGCTGTGGCATCTGACTTTTGTGTGGAAAGCCAAGCGCTGGCATCGTTAGATGTGTTTCTGGCAGACTCAACGCTGAATATCAAAAATGGTAATACTTGCACCATCGCTAAAGCCGTGGTGGCAAATAGGACTGTCATTGTTAAGCGTTATAACATCAAGCATTTTTGGCATGGGCTAAACCGCGCTTTTCGGGTTAGTCGGGCGGCGAGATCTTGGGCGAACGCTTATCGCTTGATAATCTCTAATATTGCAACACCTAAGCCGCTGGCTTTAGTTGAGGAGCGTTTCGGATGTATTCGCCGTCGTGCTTATTATGTGAGTGAGTATATTGACGCGCCCGATGTAATGCAGTTTTTTGCGCAATCAACCAAGTTGGAAGAAAAACAAACCGTGGCGCATAACCTTGCGACTCTGTTTTATAAGTTGTATTTGCTTAAACTCTCGCATGGCGATTGCAAGGCGAGCAATATCAAGATTGTTAATTTTGCGCCAGTTTTAATTGATTTGGATGGGTTGCAAGCCCATTTTGGCAGTGTGGTTGGCAATTGGTGGTTTGAGCGTAAACATATCAAAGACTTAAAACGGTTGATGAGAAACTGGGCAAATGATGCGGAGGTAACTGCTTTGTTGAAGCAGGCATTTTTGTTGGAATACACAGCGCAAACCCCATCTGAAGATGATGGCATCTTATTTCGTGCAGGGTTCGCCTAAACCGCTCACGCCTCGCCCAAACTGCGCAAGCCTCGCTTAAACAAGGTAAAATAATGAAAAATGAACTCACGAGAGTATTAGCATGATAGTTTTAGGTTTATCTGGTGCACTAGGGCACGATGCTTCGGCAGCAATTTTGGTCGATGGCAAAATTATTGCGGCAGCAGAAGAAGAGCGTTTTATCCGTGATAAACACGCTAAAAATAAGTTTCCATACGAGGCCGCTAAGTTCTGTATGCAGCAAGCGGGGGTTAAACCTGAAGATATTGATATTGTTGCGTTCCCTTATGCTGAAATTCCGCTCAGTACTAATGCACGCTGGCACTATGCCAAGCGTCACTGGTATGCACCAGACCGTGCTTTAGATGCGATATTTAATGGCAATCGCCGTTTTCGTAGAAATCGTGACAAGTCATTGAAGTTAATGGCAGACTTAGGCATAACCAAGGCTAAGTTTGTCCCCGTTGAGCATCACTTGGCGCATGCTTCCAGTGCGTATCATTTAAGCGGATTTAAAGAAAAAACAGCCATTGTTGGTATTGATGGTAAAGGTGAATACGCGACTACCTTTTTTGGTTATGGTGAAAACGGAAAAATCCATAAAATTAAAGAGTTTTATGATCCAGATTCATTAGGCGGTATGTATGGCGCGATCACCGAATATCTTGGTTTTGATATGTTGGATGGTGAGTTTAAGGTGATGGGCATGGCACCTTACGGCGATGCCAGTAAGTATGATTTATCGCGCTTAGTGACGTTTGAAGATGGTGAGTTGACTGTCAATACCAAGCTGGTAAATGTGGTTGGTTTGCGTCGCTATAAAGAGAATGGTAAAGGCTATTATTTCACCCCAGAGTTGATTGAGTGGCTAGGTCCTAAACGACATGGCGATGAAATCGATGATCCGTACATTCACTATGCGGCGTCTGTACAGGCCTTGTTAGAAGATGTTGCGCTAAAGATGATTGATTATTATCTTGGCGATATTATTAAAGAAACTGGGCGTATTGCCATGGCTGGCGGTGTGGCGCTTAACGTGAAATTGAATCAACGCATTATTGCTATGCCGCATGTGAAAGAGTTGTTTGTGCAGCCAGCGTCTGGTGATAATGGCACCTCACTGGGCGCAGCTACATATGCAGCGCACTTGGCGGGTGAGACGATTCAAAAAATGGAACATGCCTATTTAGGCCCAGCCTATACGACAGAGGAATGTATCGCCGCATGTGAGGCGCATCCTGAAAAACCTGTATTTACCCGCGTAGAGAACGCAGCTCAAAAAGGCGCAGAGCTATTAGCAAGCGGCAATCCGCTGGCATGGCTACAAGGGCGTATGGAATTTGGTCCGCGTTCTTTGGGTTGCCGTAGTATTTTGGGCGATCCTAGCTACCCAGGCGTGGCAGACCGCATTAACGCACAAATTAAATATCGCGAACGCTGGCGTCCATTTTGTCCAAGTATGTTAGACCGCGTTGCCGTAGATATATTACAAACAGAGCATCCCGCACCTTACATGACGTTTACCTTTGATGTGAATGACACTTGGAAATCGCGTATTCCTGAAGTGGTACATGAAGACGGCACAGCTCGTGCGCAGGTGGTGACGCGTGAGACTAATCCGCGTTACTACGCACTGATTGAGCATCTTGAGCAATTACGTGGCGTGCCAGTGGTGTTAAATACGTCACTTAACCGTCGTGGTGAGCCAATGATTTGCTCCCCTAAAGATGCACTGGATATGTTTTATGGTTGCGACTTGGAGTATTTAATGATGGAAGACGTGTTGGTGACTAAAAAATGAATGGATAGATAGTATTTTTAATTAAATACATATCAATTTACGTCAAACAAAAGCCGCCTAACCAGCGGCTTTTGTTTGACGATAAGCCTCAGTTTAGCGATAATCAGGGTTAGTGTTTTTCTTAACTTAGTTAAGTTTTTACTAAGTTCCGCAAGTTAGTTATCTGAGTAGAGTACCTAATGATGAAACAATCCCATTTAGAAGTGACTGAACGTATTATTGAGAAGAGTCGTCCTACGCGTACGGCTTACTTAAATCGTTTAGATGAAATTGTGAATAGACCTCGCGGTGCAGATCGTTTGGGCTGTGCAAATGTAGCACATGCATTTGCGGCGATGCCAGCTAATGATAAATTGCGCGTGGTGGTAGAAAAGGCGCCTAACATTGGTATTGTTACCGCGTATAACGAGATGCTTTCCGCGCATCAGCCTTATGTGAACTATCCCGATATTATTCGTGATGAAGCGCACAAATATGGCGCAACCGTGCAAGTGGCGGGCGGTGTGCCAGCCATGTGTGATGGTATTACCCAAGGCGAGCCTGGTATGGAACTCTCCCTATTTAGCCGCGACACCATCGCCATGAGTACCGCAATCGCCCTTTCTCATGATGTATTTGATGCCGCATTGCTTTTGGGCATTTGCGATAAAATCGTACCAGGGTTGCTGATTGGTGCATTACAGTTTGGCCATTTGCCATGTGTGTTTGTGCCAGCAGGACCAATGAGCACCGGCATTGATAATACGTCTAAATCTAAAGTGCGAGAGCAGTATGCGCAAGGTAAAATCGGGCGTCCTGAATTATTAGCATCAGAATCTGCCGCCTATCATAGTGCAGGTACCTGTACGTTCTATGGTACGGCTAATAGTAATCAAATGCTGATGGAGGCGATGGGTTTACATGTGCCAGGCGCTGCGTTTGTGCATCCACATGATGGTATGCGCGAATTGCTTACACGCGAAGCCGTTAAGATGGTATTGGAAAATACCAAGAAAAATCAATTTACACCGATTGGTCGATTAGTCGATGAGCATGTGATTGTGAACGCTATGGTGGCCTTGCTTGCAACAGGTGGCTCGACTAATCACCTAATCCACTGGGTGGCTATTGCGCGTGCAGCAGGCATTATGATTGATTGGACAGACTTCTATCACCTTGCAAAAACCACACCGTTATTGGCGAGTGTGTATCCAAATGGCAAAGCCGATGTGAACGAGTTCCAATCTGCGGGTGGCCCTGCATTCGTCATTCGTGAGTTGATTGATGCGGGTTATATGTTCCCGGATGTGTTCACTGTGGCTTATGGTGGTTTGCGTGATTATGGAAAATTACCAGTCAAAGAAGATAATAAGCTCGTTTGGAAAGATCTGCCGAAAGAAAGTAGCGATGAAACTATCGTGCGTACTGCGGCATTTCCATTTAACGAGTCTGGCGGGTTGCGCTTGCTGAAAGGTAACCTAGGCCGTAGTGTGATTAAAATTTCTGCAGTGCCAGAAGATCGCCATATTATTGAGGCGCCTGCCATTGTGTTTGATGCGCAGGAAGAGCTGCTGGCAGCATTTGATCGCGGTGAGCTGGAAAAAGACTTTATTGCCGTGGTACGCTTCCAAGGTCCTAAAGCCAATGGTATGCCTGAATTACATAAACTAACGCCGCCGTTAGCCGTTCTACAAAACAAAGGCTTTAGAGTGGCTATTGTGACCGATGGCCGCATGAGTGGTGCTTCAGGCAAAATTCCAGCCGCAATTCATCTAACGCCAGAAGCGTCTGCCGGTGGCCCGCTAGCTAAAGTGAGAGATGGCGATATTATTCGTTTAAACGCAACGGTTGGCATGGTTAACGTGCTGGTCGATGAAGATGAATGGGCAGAACGTGAAGTAGCCGAGCTTTCAGACGCTAAACGTCACAACAATGCGCACGGCTTTGGACGTGAGTTATTTGGTGGTATGCGCAAAAATGTATTATCGGCCGAAGAAGGCGCAATCACTTGGCTTTAGCCGTTTGAAAATGCAATTTATGCGGCGTTACTTTCGCTTGTCGTACTAATCGTACTGCCTACGCTCAAGTGCCTTGCCTAAATTGATTTTGAAACGGCTCATGCACTTGCCAACATAGTCGTCATTCCCGCGTAGGCGGGAATCCATTTTATAAAATTAAGACACAACAATTTTTAATTAACTAGGTAGAAAAAATGAGTACATTAGATTTAGCCAATTACGGCCCAGTGATCCCAGTGATCGTGATCAACAGAGTAGAAGATGCCGTTCCGATGGCCGAAGCACTACTCGCAGGTGGTATTAGAGTGCTAGAAGTCACACTACGTACATCATGCGCACTCGCGGGCATGGAAGCCATTGCTAAGCATGTGCCGGATGCAATTTTGGGTTCAGGTACTGTACGTAACCTTAAAGATGCGCAAGCCTCACTTGATGCAGGTTGTAAGTTTGCCGTAAGCCCTGGTTACACCAGCGAGCTAGGCCAGTTTGCACGCAAAATTGGTTTACCATTATTACCAGGTGTTTCTACTGGCTCTGAAATTATGATGGCAAATGCTGACGATTATTATTTCTTGAAATTATTTCCAGCAGTGGCTGTTGGCGGTATCAACTTGCTCAAAGGTTTTTCGGGTCCGTTTGGCGACGTTAAGTTTTGCCCTACAGGCGGCGTGACAATTGAAAATGCACCACAATTTTTGAGCCTGCCTAATGTAGTTGTTTGTGGAGGTACTTGGCTAACCCCGGCAGATGCAGTGGCCCGTGGCGATTGGGCGCATATCACTAAGTTAGCTAAAGAGGCGAGTGCGATTAAAGCTGCGTAAATTGGGAGATTTTAACAGTTAGCTAGTTTAGCTAACTGCGATACCTGCAAGTTATATCGGGCTTTGTACTAGGTTGTAGTGCAAAGCCCGTTTCTATTGGGGTTTTAAAGGTTAGGAATAAGATTTGCAAATAGACATTAAAAAGTATAAATCTATCGTGTTTGATTGCGATGGTGTTGTCCTTGATTCAAACGTAGTAAAGACAGAGGCTTATTTTCGCACAGCAAAAAATCTAGGTGCAACAGATGTCGAAGCGCAAGCTTTGGTTGATTACCACGTGAGGCTGGGTGGTATTTCTCGTTACCACAAGTTTGATTATTATTTACGCGAGATCGTGCATCAACCTGTCACAGATGGCGCTATCCAGGCGTTATTGAATGAGTTTGCACGTGAGTTAGAAGTTGGGTTAATGGAATGCGGTGTTGCTGACGGATTGGCTACCCTACGTGACATTACGCCACAAGCAAACTGGATGATACTCTCGGGTGGTGATCAGCAAGAAATTCGCACTTTGTTTGCTAAGCGTGATCTAGCAAAGTATTTTGATGGAGGCTTATTTGGGAGCCCTGATAATAAGGATACGGTATTGGCTCGCGAAAAGGCTAGCAGAAATTTGCGGCTTCCAGCTTTATTTATTGGCGACAGTAAATATGACTTTGAAGCTGCAACACGTGCAGGATTAGACTTTGTATTCTTAAGTGATTGGACCGAGGTGGCAGATTGGAAAAACTATTGTGAGTCCAATCATATTCATGTTGTTGCGAACATTCGCCACCTAGCTATGTAGATTTAACTAAGGATGGTTTAACTGACTTCCCCATGAATTTTAGTGTAAATATGCCGTGCAAGCTCGAAATCTTCATGGTAGTCAATATCCACTACCATGTTGTCTGAGGCAAATAAATACGGGTTTACGCCAATATGATAATTAAAGCGGTTCACTGTAGCGCGCTTTAAAATAAATAAGCTCCATAACACAGAATAAAGTTTGGGTAGGTCTTGTGAGACTTTATGCCAGTAGCCAAAATTATAATTAACGGGATTGCCTTTTTCATCCAGTAAGTGACCTTTGAAAGGCTTTACTGCTACCAATGAGTCGTACTCATCGCGTACCTTTTTCCATTCAGCCAATGCTTCTTTAAACTGGTTAAAGAGTGGCGATGTGACCTGTATCCACATGATGTCATCATCCCCTGGAAGTGGTTCTGTGAGCGCTTTAACAAGGTCTGGCTGGTAAATTTTATTGCCAGTTAGAGATTGATCTCTAAGCATAAAGTGAAATCCATATTTCTCACATAATGGACGCACTTTTTCTTCATCTTCTGAAGAAACATACACATTATCTGCTACTTCAAATTCTAAAATTTGCTTTGCCTTAATATCAAATAAGGAGTCGTCATTATAAAAAGGACGGATGTTTTTTAGCGGTATGCGAGTAGAGCAGGTTTGTAATGGAATGATGATTTTCATAATGTTAGATTGTTGTAATTTAATGGTTGTTTTTAGTTGGTAAGTTTTTCTTAGCTAATTTTAGCGCTTCTTCAATGTCAATTTTTGGAATGATTTCATGTGGTAGTGTACTATCTTTTGATAGATTATAAACCTCAAATCCCTCTACTAAGCTTGCACGTCTTACTTGCTCGAAACAGGCACGAATATGTGGTTCGTAGTCTCTCATGAAGTCAGGTGTTTTGTTGTTGTTATCTGCATAAAAATGTTTCTTGCCTGTGCCACCTAAATCCATGCCGATAATGAAAACTTTTTTATAGCCTAGTGCAACACTTAATTGTGTCGCCCAAGTGGCGACAGTTTTACCTGAGAATAGCCCTTTTTCTAGATTGGCACTAAAGCCAACAGACCTGCATAGCTCAGGTAATTTGTCATCTACAAAAACTTCGGAATCGTTATAAAAGTCTGTTTGACACGCAAGTTTAGTCGGGCGTGGAATCCCAAATTTCCTTGAGATGGATTCAATTAGAAAAATATTACCCTGTTTGAGTAAAGCAGGTTCGCGCTCGCAGATTCTGGATAACCCGTCATAAGAGAAAAAACAGTTAGCCCCAGAAAGAATGGAGGCCTTGACGCACGCCCATTGCGTATCAAAAATGCGATGATCTACGATGATGCAGTGTGTAGGTTTAATTGCAGAATCGTTAAATTTTTTAATTGCGCAGTTGAGACTGATAGTGTCATAACTTGCAATAGATTGAAGATCTACTTCTGCCAAAGATGGGCCTGAGGCAATTACAAAGCAACTGCCATGAAAGGTGTTTTGAAGTTGATGCGCAAAAGGAATTTCTGCAATTTCTAGTTTGTTCCATAAAACGATACATGCATTATTGCCTCGTTTAATATTGAAGCTTGGATGGCAGTTATATTGGTGCTTAAATTTCTCACCAAGTTGGATTCGCCGATAAATAGTACATAATTTTTGTAACATATTCATTCGATTTGACAGATTTAATTAGCGTGATTGCGGCATAAAACAAGCGCTTGATTTCCTGATTTGTTACTAAATCTTTTGACTTCATGATAATCAGGGATTGATTGTAATTGCTTGAGTTTGTCGCCTTCATCAGCTTCAGCGCGCAAAACTAGACAGCGATATAGCCGGGTGTTATTTTTAATTTGTTCGATCAATAATGGTACGTTTGTGTCACCATTCCTGCCCGCCCATGGCGCATCAGCATAATATCTTAAGCGCGCATTGTCGTAATATATCAGGTCAGTCATTTTAGTATTTTGTTTTGCCCAAGTAACGGCTTGTTGCTCATAGTTATAATCTGCCCGTTTATTTGCGAGGTTTTTGATTAAACCTGCGCTAATCAGTGCAACAGAAACAAGGAGAAGGAGTGATTGCCATTTTGTTCTTGTTTGCTTGTTTTGCCAGGCACGAAGCACTGATGCTAAATAGAAGGCAACGAAGATTATTACTAAGAAACCAAATGCAACTACGTATCGGCTAGAAAGGACAAAACTTCGGAAAATAATGAAGTTTGCATTGAGTATTGCTATAGCGGCGGCAGCTAACAATACTTTTTGCACATCAGGTGCTGGTAATGCAAATAAACGGCTTCTGGCAGCCAGTATCAATAGGCTACTTAAGCTGCCGGCTACTTTAAAGCACTTGATGGCAACGACGCCAAGTAGTGTAATAAATAGACCGAATGATGCGTAATCGTCTAGAAATTTCCCTAAAACCTCTTTTGCATAAACAGCTGATTTTTCCATGAATACGTTATTGAGAGATGTTGAGCTGTTGCTAGAGAATAAGCTTGTGATTTCATTCAGCCGACCTAAGTGAGACACATTGATGGTGTTAAATGCAAAAATGGCAACGATAAAAATTGCCAGTAAAATCAAGTGGATTAGATTCACTTTGATCAGGTGTTTAATGTTTACACGCCAACCAAGTGGCTGAGTGAGTAAAATGAAAGGCAGAAAGAAGGCGTAGGCAGCGCCCTCTACACGAAACAGGGTTGCAATAATAATACTGGCCTGCCAAAGAACTGCATCTTGCATGCGATAGCCGTGCATGTATCGAATAAAAAATACAAGGCTAGTGAGGAAGAAAGCCCAAAAGCCTTGATCACGCAACAGCATTGCAAACACATCGCCAGTGATATAGGTGCTACTGAATAATAAAAGATTACCGCATAGAATAATGAGCTTGTCGCCACCGGCTAATTGAATGAGTTTAGATAAGCTAAAAGCGGTGATGCAGTAAAATATAATGGCCAAAATTTGTGCTGATAAGTGCAAGTTAATTGAAGTCGTTTTATGCACGATTGCAATGAGTAACGGATAAAAAGGCCATTGGAATAACTCCCAACCTTGACGCCACTCTCCAGCAGAAAAGCGTTTTGCTATCTCAAAGTAAAGTGTAGAGTCGTCATTAATCCAGCCGTGCTGTATGTACATGATGCGCCATGCGATTAAGCCCGCAATGGCAGTTAGAAGCCAGATAACTTTGTTATCAGATAATGTTGCTAGAGGTCTCGTCATGATTCGTTATTCAGCCGTTAGATGCAGCGTAATGGTTGTTGGTGAGATTTTTGTAAGACAAGCCAAGTGCTGATCTGCATCCTGTAACGGGCATTCACGTTTAAAGCATGGACTACATGCTAAGCCTAAATACTTTATCACCGCGTCAGGATGCATGGGTGGTGTGTGGTACGGATCGGATGATCCAAAAATAGCGATCAGTTTTTTATCCAGTGCAGCTGCAACATGCATCAAACCAGAGTCATTACTGATGATGGTGTCGCACAGCGACATTAAATCAATTGCTTCGCCTAATTTAGTTTTTCCGCCAAAATCCACGCAGCGGTTTTTTGTAAGTTGGTTGATGGAGGTGGTGACGGGGAGGTCTTTATCCGAACCAAACAACCAAACTTGCCAGCCTTTGTCGAGCGCTACATTTGCAACTTTCGCATAGTATTCGGCTGGCCAGCGTTTGGCTTCACCATATTCTGCGCCTGGGCAAAGGCCAAGCACTTTAGCGCTAGGCTGAAGTAAGCCATGTTTATTAAGTGTTGCTTGCGCATGCACTTGGTTAGAAAGCATTGCCGGGTTAGGAATGGTGGCGGGTAAATTTTGACCTTTTGCTAAGCCTAAATTCACAAACCGCTCGACCGTCATTTTGAGCTTGGTTTTATCCAATGGTCGAATGTCGTTAATCAAACCGTAGCGCATTTCACCCAAGTAACTAGTGCGCTGTTTGATGCCCGCGGCCCAAGGCAATAAGGCTGATTTGAATGAGTTGGTGAGGATGATGGCTTGTGTGTAGCCTTGGTTTTTTAAGGTTCGACCAAATTTAATGCGCTCAAAAAAAGCGAGTTGTTTGTGTTTGAATGGGAGCGCTATTTTGCCTGACACTTCAGGCATGCGCTCTAGTAGTGGCAGCGTCCAAGCGGGTGCGGCAACATCTATAACACAGTTAGAGTTGTTAGCTTTAAGGGTTTTGAAGAGGCTTTGCGCCAGCACCATGTCGCCCACCCAGGCTGGGCCTAAAATTAATATTTTTTCTTTATTAGACATAGTGGATAGCGTCCATTGGAGCGCATTTATTCGCAATTATTATTGCAATCGCAAATAAATTTGTTCTTACCCAAACCCTAACTCGCAATTTTGTTTAAAATCCCAGTGGTGCTGCGCCCTGCAACTAAATCGATTAAGGCAATTTCACCGCCCCAAGATAGCACTTCTTTGCCACCTACCACTTGGTCCGCAGTGTAATCGCTGCCTTTGGCAATCACATCCGGCTTTATCGCGTTGATTAAATTTAAAGGCGTATCTTCATCAAATAAAATGACTGCATCAACAGATTCCAGTGCAGCCAGTACGCGTGCACGATCATTTTCATTAACTACGGGTCTGGATGGACCTTTAAGTGCGCTTACGGAGCGGTCTGTATTTAAACCTAGAATCAATTTGTCACCACGTTTTTTTGCAGATTCTAAATAGGTGACATGTCCTGCGTGGAGTAAATCGAAGCAGCCATTAGTGAACACGATTTTTTGATTGTTTTTTTTCCAAGCTTCAACTTTTCGAGTGAGTTGGTTTAAATCGCAAATTTTATGCGCTTGTTCTGATGTTTGCTCGCTGGTGAGAGCGTCAATTAAATCATCTCGGCTAATTGGCACCGTGCCCACTTTTCCGACTACCACGCCAGCGGCAATATTTGCCAGTTGCAAACTTTCTAAAGGGGGCAAGTGATGCATCATGCCGGCGGCAAGGGTTGCAATCACGGTGTCACCTGCACCTGAAACATCAAACACTTGTTTGGCAGCGGCGGGTAGCAGGTGCGTAGTCTCGTCAATTAAGGAAATACCTTCTTCACCACGGGTGACTACTAAAAATTGCAGATTAAGACTGTTTTTAAGCGCTACGGCTTTGTCTATTAATCTGGGATCTTGCGTTGTTGTAAAGCAGGCTTCTGCGGTCTCTTTTTTGTTTGGAGTAAGCGCGGTGGCGCTACTGTATTTGCTGTAATCATGGCCTTTAGGATCAACCAGCACAGGAATGCCTTGTGCATGACATGCTGAAATGATGTACTGGCAAATCTCTGTGCTTAATAGACCTTTGGCATAGTCCGACAATATTAGAATAGCTGGTTTTAACGATAGTTGTTGCTGAATGGCTTTGAGTAATTGCGTATTTTCATCGGTTGTATAGGTGGTATTGTCCTCTTGGTCTAGGCGCATCATTTGTTGATGTCCACCTAAAATCCGTGTTTTAGCAATGGTAGGGCGCCAGTTAGAGTGAATCATACTGGTGACGTCTATGCCGACATCAGTCATTAAATTCAGCAAAATTTTAGCTTCGTTATCATTTCCTACACAGCCGATGGTATGCGTTTTAATGCCGAGCAGTGCCAAATTAGCCGCTACGTTGGCCGCACCGCCAGCGCGATCTTGTTGGGATTTTACCAATACAATGGGTACAGGTGCTTCTGGTGAAATACGGCTGACTTCACCCATTAAATAGCGGTCTAGCATGACGTCGCCAATCACTAGCGCATGCTGAGCTAAGTGGCCAAAATGTTTAACAGTATCGAGAAGTTTTTGTTGGGTCATGGTGAATCACATTGCATATTTAAGTCAGATTATACATTTAACAATGTCATATTCACTTTATCATTCCGACGAAAGTCGCAAGCCAGCGATTTTTAACGTCACTAAATGCCGACTTTCATCGGGATGGCAGTTGTAGCGTTAGGTTTGCCTTAATCTGACTCTAAAATCTCGCACAGCGAGTGTCCAACAAAGATATGTGCTTCTTGAATGCGCGCGGTGACATTGGATGGAATGACAATATTGTAGTCACACAGTGCACTGAGTTTGCCACCAGTGCCGCCAGTTAAGCCGACTGTAGTCGCGCCAATTGCTTTTGCAGCCTCAATCGCGCTAACGACGTTCGCGCTATTGCCGCTGGTGGTGAGGCCGATGACTAAATCTTCTGGTCGGCACAATGCCTCTATTTGACGGGCGAATATGTAGTCATAACCGTAATCGTTACCCACGGAGGTAAGAATTGATGTGTCAGTAGTGAGTGCGATGGCAGGCAGGCCTTTACGTTCTTTTTTAAAACGGCCGACAATTTCAGCCGCAATATGCTGGCTATCTGCCGCGCTACCGCCATTACCCATTAGCAAAATCTTGCCGCCGTTTTTAATAGTATTTTGCATAGCAATGCCAACGTTGCTAATCAATGGGAAAAGCGGTTCTAGTGCGTTAAACATCGCCATGTGCGCGGTGTGTTCACCTTTAAGATATTCAACATACTTCATTAGCAGTATTGATCCTCTTGCATTAAATAGTTTTGTACGTAGTCACGCACGCCATCTTCTAAACTGTGAAAAGCTTGTGTGTAACCTGCTGTAGCAAGTTTGCTCATGGCGGCTTCTGTAAAGTATTGATACTTGCCTTGTAAATCTTGTGGCATATCGACAAAAGTAATGTGCGGCTCACGCTGCATGCTTTGCATCACGTTAGTCGCTAAATCTTTAAAGCTACGCGCATGGCCTGTGCCAATGTTATAAATGCCGCTAGGCGCAGGCTTGTTACTCAATGTGGAGTCAAGAAAGTAATTTACAACAGCTGCCGCATCTTTTACATACACAAAATCACGCATTTGCATGCCGTCTTCAACGCCTGCTTTAGTACCTTTGAATAACTTCATGGTGCCAGTTTGGCTAAACTGGTTGAAAGTATGTAGCGCCACGCTTGCCATGCGCTCTTTGTGATATTCATTAGGGCCGTACACGTTAAAAAACTTAAACCCTGCCCAACTTGGTGGAGTGGCTGAATTGTTGTGCATTTGACGCAATGCCCATTGATCAAAGAAGTGTTTTGAGTAACCATAACCATTGAGTGGGCGTAGGTTATCGATGTTTGCATCGTCATAACCCAAGCTACCATCACCATAAGTCGCTGCAGAGCTGGCGTAAAAAAATGGCACTCGGTTGTGCGCACACCAAGCCCATAGATTCTGCGAGTATTGAATATTGGTTTCTACCAGCCGGTTAAAGTCACGCTCAGTAGTGGCACTAATTGCGCCCATGTGAATAACAGCCTCAATATCTGTGCGACCTTCTAGCCACGTCATGAGCTGGTCTTTATCTAAATAGTGCGCGTATTGGCGTTTGACCAAGTTTTGCCATTGATCCTCATGTGTGAGGCGATCAACGATTACGAGATCGTCACGTTCTAGTTTGGTATTGAGGTGCCAGGCAATAATAGAACCTATCATGCCTGCGCCGCCAGTAATCACAATCATATTGTTGCGTCCATTTGTATTTTTACCAAATTACTTATGCTTGAGTCATTTAACGGTGGTGTTAAATGCACTGATGAAAAAAATTTAAAAGAACGTTTTTCAGTCTAATTTTTTCATTCTAAGTTCCGTGTATTAAGCGCTTGTAGAAGTATAGCAAACAACTGACCTAGTTGATTGTATCTAATGCTTTTGCCCTGAGGCGTGTCATTTCGGCATCTTTTTTAGCCTGTGCGCTATCCCAATCTACACTGACCCAGCCCTGCAGGTTATCGAGTGCGATGATAGTCATGGCATGTATCCACGCCTCATTTTCATTCAAAGCGGGGATATATTCGTAGTCACCACCACCGTTACTTTGGAAGATGTGCTTTCCTTCCATCGCGATTTCCTCTAATGTTTCCAGGCAATCGCTAGAGAAGCCTGGGCATATTACATCAACGCGTTTTGTTTTGGCTTTACCTAAAGCCTCAAGGGTAGCTGCCAGATAAGGTTTAAGCCATTCTTGCTTGCCAAAGCGGGATTGAAACGCGACCAAATACTCATCTTTACTCAGCGCTAACGCTTCGGCTAAAAGTCGTGCAGTTTTATGGCACTCACAGTGATACATGTCGCCTTTTAATAAATGAAATTTAGGCACACCATGAAAGCTCATCACTAACTTACTGGGTTTTCCATTGATGCGCCAATGTTCCAGCACACTTTGTGCCAAAGCTGAAATGTAAGCAGGGTGGTCGTGATAGTGTTTGACCGTGCGAATCGCCGGCACGTTGCGCGTTTTAAGCAGAACCCGCCATACTGCATCAAGTGCGCTCGCTGAACTGCTGGCGGCGTATTGTGGATAGAGCGGAAACACTAAAATACGGTCGCAATGTTGTGCTTTTAGTTTTGCAATGGCAGATGCCATGGAGGGATTGCCGTAGCTCATGCCTAACTCAACGGCAAATGGAGATTTTATTTTTTGCCCCAAAAAGCCACGTAATAGCAGGGCTTGCTTTTGTGCGTGCACCATGAGAGGTGAACCTTCTTTGGTCCAGACAGTAGCGTATTTCTCTGCAGATTTTTTGGGGCGAATCACCAAAATAATGCAGTTCAAAATAAACCACCAAATGATGCGTGGAATTTCCACGACACGCGTGTCACTTAAAAATTGCCGTAGATAAGGGCGTAAAGCCTTGACTGTAGGCGCATCTGGTGTGCCTAAGTTGGCGAGTAGAATGCCTACTTTTAGTTGGTCACCGTGTTCGTATTTAGGTTCTGGGTTGTAGGTCATTTTAGTTATTAGCCATTAGATAATGCATTAGAAAGCAATTTAGCGGTCACATCCACAATCGGTATCACGCGTTCATAAGCCATCCTTGTTGGGCCAATTACACCGAGTGTGCCAACCACTGGCCCATCAGCTTCATAAGGTGCAGTAATCATGCTGCATTCGTCTAAGGGTAAGTAGCCACTTTCGCCACCGATGAATATTTGTATGCCTGCCGCATGCTGACTGTTATCTAGTAATTGCATAAGCGACGTGCGACGTTCAAAAATCTCAAATAGCTTACGCAAGCTAGCAACGTTGGTGGATAAATCATCCACTTGCAATAAATTGCGCTCACCTGCAATCACCACGCCGTCATTGTCAATTTGACTATTACTTGCTTCGAGTGCGGCTGACATTAAACGGTTCATATCGGTTTGCATTTGTTTGAGTTCAATATGCAGTTTTTGTTGCACTTCTTCAAAGGTAAAGCCTGAAAAGTGAGCATTAAAGTAGTTGCTCGCTTGCGTGAGTTCGCCCGCAGAATAGGGTTTTTCTGCAAGAATAATGCGGTTTTGCACGTTGCCATCGCTGGTGACAATAATCACTAAAATACGTTTTTCAGTGAGCGGCAAAAACTCCAAATGCTTAAAAGAAAGGGTTTTCCGTTTTGGTATCATCACTACACCCGCAAACTGCGTGAGTTGTGACAGCATATCTGCCGCGCTTGCAATTAGCTCGCTTTGGTTGGGCGAACTTAAACCGCTTTTTAGCTGATTAACTGCCTTGATATCCAGGGGCTGTACGGTGAGTAGTGAATCTACAAATAAACGATAGCCTTTTTGTGTAGGAATGCGCCCAGAAGACGTGTGCGGGCTGGCAATAAAGCCCTTTTGCTCAAGGTCGCTCATTACGTTACGAATGGTAGCAGGGCTAACATCTAGCCCCGAGTGCTGTAGCAGTGTGCGTGAACCAATGGGTTGACCATCACTAATGTAATGCTCAACCAAAGTTTTGAGTAAAGTTTGCGCGCGCTTATCTATATACGTATCCACGCCTAAATTATCAAGTAGTTGCAGTGTTTAGGCAAGGTTATTGGGCTACGGCTTTAGTTTCTTTTTTCTTAAAAAACTTGCTTAAATCTTGCACTAACTGCAACATCGCCGGCTGCTTTTGGGCGAGTATCACTTTGCGCTCTTCCGTGCTTAGTGCGTCATCATTGCCTTTACTGGCTTTCATCAGTACAAAGCTTTTGCCGTTAACCGGCTGTGTAATTTTAACGTCGCCATCCACGTAGGCGACCTTATCCCAGTCTGAAATGTAAGTGTGCGACCGTTTATTATCCGCTAATAAATCGTAACCAATGGCATAGTCGCTAGTTGGATTGGTGACGCCTAGTAACGGCATAATGGTTGGAACAATGTCCATGTGGCTGGTCATTTCGTCACTTTGTATCGGTTTCATGCCAGGTGCGTAAATCACTAATGGCGTACGTACTTGCTGGTCAACAAAGGTCGAATTGTGCCCCCAAAAACCATGCTCCATGAACTCCTCACCATGGTCGCCGATCAGTATAACAATGGTGTTATCAAGTAGCTGATGGGTTTTGAGGTATTCAAAAATACGCCCATATTGCATATCCAAGTGGTGCACTGAGTTAATGTAACGGTTTTTAATCGGTACGATGTTATTGCGGAGTGCGGTTTTGCTTAAAGTGGCGTAATTCAAGTCATCACGATAAGGCGTTGCAATCACACTTGTTTCAGGAAAGTAATAGCGCGCGTGCGGGGATTCAAAAAACATAAAAGTAAAAAATGGCTTGGTGGGATCGCGTTTATCAATAAACGAGAGTAAGCTGGTCACGTTGTCGCGGTCATTTTCCCAGCCAGTAGGCGCAACGTTGGCATCATGTAGTTGCTCTCCAGGCACTTGGGCGAAAATGGTTTTATCGGACTCAGGATAAGAGAATTTCGCACTGGTATAAAAGCTCATTTGGTATTGCTGTTGTTGTAAA
>JAURWJ010000117.1 GCA_030655015.1 Methylotenera sp.
TGCCAATACCTGTGTAGGCTTGAATTGTTGATAATGCCGTTACTAATGATGCGTCCATTTTATTACCCTCTCAAAAATTAAACTTACTACCAAAACCACCTAAAAATAAAACTACTCAATTAAAACTAAACCACTTAAAAACTAATGTGACTCATGCGCCATAGCTAAATAAACCACGGTCAGCATCATAAAAATAAATGCTTGTAACGCCACAATAAGAATATGGAAGATTGACCAGCCTGCGCCTAAAATTGCGCCGAAAATAGTGCCTGAAACACCAGTGGCTGCCCACAAACCCAATAGCAGGAAAATAACTTCGCCAGCATACATATTGCCAAACAACCGCAATGAATGTGAAAGTGGCTTTGAAACATATTCGATCAGATTAAACAGGAAATTAGCCGGCCATACCCAAACCTTGCTGCCAAAGGGTGAGCAAAATAACTCATGCACCCAACCGCCCAAGCCCTTAACTTTGATCGAGAAGAAAATCATCAAAATCCATACGGACAAAGCTAAAGCAAACGTAGTGTTAATGTCTGATGTTGGTACCGCGCGCCATTTAGCATGCTCACCACCAAAGAATGAAACGATGCCCGCCACCCAATCTACTGGCAGAAAGTCCATGGAGTTCATGGCAAGCACCCATAAAAACACGGTTAATGCGGTAGGCGCTATAAAGCTGTGGCGATTGCCGTGGAAAATATTTTTTACTTGATCATCAATAAAACCAAATACCAGCTCAACAAAAGCTTGACCTTTAGTAGGTACCCCTGAAGTTGCCCTACGTGCAACCATCCATACCAAACCCATCACCAGCAAACCCAGCGCCACTGACATGACAAAAGTATCTACATGCAATGTCCAAAAACCAGCGCCGTCCGTCATCGGTTGCGCATTAAAGCTTAAATGATGCTCAATATAACCAGATGGAGTCAATGCATGTTGTGAGTTATCTGCGTGTTCTGTAGCCATAATCTATTTTACTCTAACTAAATATCGTTTAAATTACACGTTTAACTTGACTTAAGGCTGCACCTGAAAATATAGCTGCTGCCGCCAAACCTGCAATTAGTGCAAACGGCACTAACTGCTTATAAAAAACAAATGCGATCATCAAGACAGCGACAATCACCATAATCTTAACTGCTTCCGCCTTTAGCAAATTGACTAAAATGGCAGTCGCATCGGTATTACCAACACTGCGTCGCGCTACAACGGATGCCAAATAAGCGCCAGCCAACACGCTTGCCCCGCCTAAAACTGCCGATACTGCGGCATGCAAACTAAAAAATAAAAACATCACTGCAGCTACCGCCATTGTGGCAATGAGCTGTATTTTAAGCATTTTACTAAAAATATCTGAAGTATTGGATACTGACAATGACTTAAAACCTAGTTAAATTTAGAAGCTTTTTTAAACGCTTTAATCATTATTTTAGCGCTTAATTCTAACTCGCCCAAAAGCCTCGAGTTGCAAAGACCGCGATTTTGAATTATTAACACTTTTTAGTCAAGGCTTAAGTTGCAAGGATTATCAGCTTGTTTAAGCAAAATGAAACACTTAGCGTGTAATTTTGCTAATAATGTCGTCCAGTTGATCTAAATTTGCATAATTAATTTTCAACGACCCTGCGCCATGGGCGTTCGCTTTAATACTTACCGTCGCACCCAATTTATCACTCAACGTTTCTTGTAACTTTAAAACGTCTTGGCTTACATTTGTTTTTTGCGCAAGGGGTTTTGCCGCGCCTGCTTCAGATTTGACTAACTGTTCATTAAACTTTTTAACCAAATTCTCCGCCTCACGTACGGATAAATTGTTATACACAATTTGCTCAGCCAGCATCACTTGTTGCGCGCCTTCCAAACCAATCAAAGCACGCGCGTGTCCCATGTCTAGTTTTGCGTTCATTAACATGTCTTGCACGGACGCAGTTAAAGTGAGTAAGCGCAATAAGTTAGAAACTGCGACACGTGAGCGCCCAACCGCTACAGCCGCTTTTTCATGCGTCATGGCAAATTCATCTATCAAACGCTTAATGCCTTGTGCTTCTTCTAACGGATTTAAATTCTCACGCTGAATATTTTCAATCAACGCCATCGCCAGCGCTGCTTCATCAGCAATTTCTCGTACCAACACTGGCACTTCATTTAATCCTGCGATTTGGCTGGCACGCCAGCGGCGCTCACCTGCAATAATTTCATAATGCTCATCATCAATGTGGCGCACCAAAATTGGCTGCATAATGCCTTGCGTTTTGATTGAAGCCGCCAAGGTTTGCATAGCGGCATCGTCCATATAGCTACGTGGTTGATATTTACCTGGGCGTAGTTGCTCTACTTTTAACATCAATAGCGAATCTGCCTCGCCCACGCTACCCATATCGCCCGCGAGCAATGCGTCCAATCCACGTCCCAAACCTTTTAATTTAGCCATATTTTCTCTGCTTAATATTTCTCTAAAAGTTAATTTTTAGAGGTTACCTTTACTAATAATTTCCTGCGCTAACTCTAAATAAGCCACCGCACCTTTCGAGCTTTTATCGTAATTGAGCACCGGCAAGCCATAGCTTGGTGCCTCAGCTAAACGAATGTTGCGCGGGATGACCGTTTTATACACTTTATCGCCAAAATGGCTAATCAGCTGTGCCGATACCTGTTGCGCCAGCATGTTGCGGTTATCAAACAAGGTTCGCAGCAAACCTTCTATTTCTAAAGTTGGGTTTAAATGTGCGCGCACTTTTTTAATGGTGTTCACCAAGTCCGACAAACCTTCTAACGCATAATACTCACACTGCATCGGAATCATCACCGCGCTGGCGGCTGTGAGTGCGTTCACCGTTACCAAGTTGAGGGCAGGGGGGCAATCCAGCAACACCACATCATAGGCATCACCTAATTTAGAGATAGCTACTTTAAGGCGATTTTCACGCGCCAACTCATTCACCAACTCAACTTCAGCTCCAGCTAATTCTCGATTTGAAGGCGCAATATCAAAACCGCCTTTTTCGCTTTTGATAACCACCTCTTTTAATGTTTTTTCAGCCAGCAATACATGGTAAATACTTAGTTTGAGATGCGCTTTATCAATACCGCTACCTGTACTGGCATTGCCTTGTGGATCTAAATCAATTAACAGCACTCGCTTGCCTAGGCTTGCTAAGCTTGCCGCCAAATTGACGCAAGTAGTTGTTTTACCCACACCGCCTTTTTGATTGGTGATTGCTATTATTTTCATTATATTTTTCTTTTAGTTTGCTTGTTCTTTAAGCTGATTCTCTAAAACCACCAAATGCCGCTCTGCATCTAAGCCCGCCACTTTTAGCAGTTTAATTTCAGTGGGGGTGATACGGCTTTTCTCAAACTCATGCTGCGGTATTGTGCCTTTCATTGCCAGCCATTGGCCATTTTCAGCAAGCAGATGCTTAGTGAGCTTTACAAACAAGCCGATTTCTGAAAACGCACGCGAAATAATCACATCAAATTTTTCTTTAATTTCCGACCCTGTATTTTCGGG
>JAURWJ010000118.1 GCA_030655015.1 Methylotenera sp.
CCCCCTTCGACAAGCTCAGGGAGCGCTACTTGAATGTTAACTTGCCCATTTTGCGTCTTTTTTGTGCAAATTTTCTGTCAATAGAATCACTATTGCCCATAAAATTTGCACAAAAAATCCATCAAACTGTGCGGCGTTACCATTCCAAGCCCTAATGGAAAATCTGGGTTAAAAAATACATTTCGAAAACACATAGGAATATGCAATGGTTTCACAATCAAAAAATGTGCTAAAGATGTTGGATGAAATTGCCACTAAAGAAGTGGAGCTGGCAACTGAGGCTTTGGCTAGCGCCATGAAAGCCGCAGATGATGCGCAGAAAAAACATGACATGTTAATCGAGTATCGGCAAGGTTATCTTGAAAATTTGAATAAGTCGCTGACTGTAGGCATGAACGCCGAAGCTTATCAGAATTTTCAAAACTTTTTCAAGAAGCTGGATCAGGCGATCACAGGGCAACAAGATGTAGTGGCATCGGCAAGGCAGCAAGTAAACGTGCATCGTGAGCTTTGGCAAGAAAGTCAGCGTAAAAAACGTTCTTATGATGTGCTGATACATCGCTCAGAAAAGCGCGAGCTTAAAGTTGAGCAGAAGAAAGATCAGAAAATGATGGATGAATTTGCAACACGAATAAGTAGAACTAAGCGTTAATTAGGCTTTATTTTAATCAATTGAAATAACCGCGCTAACGCTAATATTGAACTATGTCTAAAAGGTTGAGTGATATGCAAACTTCATTATTAAAAGCACCCCAGCCCGCTCAAAAAAATATAACTGAGCTTGTGAATAAAAATGAGCCGAATATAAATAAATCGGCATCTAGCTCTACAAAAACGCCTTTTCAAATGGAGTTGGCCAGGCAAGCTAAAAAACAGGCCGCTCAGCCCAATCAAACACCGCAAGTAAATGCAAATAGCAAAGTGCCTCAGAATGCTCAGGCGGCAAGAGCATCTGTTGTCAATAAGCAAGAGGTGGCAAGCAAGGTGAGTGTTGATGAGGCGGTTGATCAGGTTGCCCTTGCCACACAAGGGGCGTCAGCAGGGTTGATTTTGAATGATCGATTAGTGGATATTGAATTGTCTTTGCCAGCAAGAGGCACAAAAGATGCTGGCGTTGATGACCTTGCTTTGGGTTCAGAGGGCCTAACAGCGCACGGTGTTGCAACCCCGAGTCTTGTCGCAATAGCACATGTTACTGCATTAATTAATCCGCAAAATACTTCAACTTCGACTAAAGATGATGCAAATTTGCAATTGTCTTTGGGGACGGATACGCCCGCTAAAAAACAGAGTAATTTAGGTGCAATGCTGGGTAACCCTTTGGTACAAGTTAAAAATACAGCGGAAGAAGTAACTATTGATAGTCCGGTGAATAAGGCGTCAGACTTGCAAGGCCGAGGTGACGGTAAGTTTGAGAATGTTGCTGCCAGAGTTGTGCTGGAGGATTCGGTCGCAAATAAAGGCATGCTAAATACGACTAAAGAGTTGGCGAGTAAAGAAATTGCCACCAATATTCCCACGGTGGTTCAGCCACCAGCTGTGCAATTGGCTAGTGCGCAAGCAAACAATATTTTGGCGACACAGCAAGCTGGCAGTGCAAATACTATCAATGTTTTTCCTGGTAAAACTGGTTGGGATCAGGCCATTAGTCAAAAAGTAATGTGGATGGTTGGCGCAGGTGAGCAATCGGCGTCGCTAACATTAAATCCGCCAGATTTAGGCCCGCTAAAAGTGGTGATTCATGTACATAATGACCAGGCTGACGCGACATTTATTTCAGATAATGATGAAGTCCGAAAAGCTTTGGAGCATGGTTTATCAAACTTGCGCGATAAAATGAACGAGTCTGGCATTCAGCTTGGTCAAGCCAACGTCAGTACTAGCCAGCAATCGCAGCAGGGTTTTCAACAAGCCGAGCAAAATAGGGCGCTTGCACAGTCACAGAACAATATCAATTTAGCACAAGCGGAAACCGCAACAAAACCTAGTCAGGCTGTTCGGGTAGCGAATGGTTTAGTGGATACTTTCGCTTAAAATATTGTATTGATGCCCTGATAGGTCAAGGTGGCAGTGTCAGTCAGCATTTAATGTTAAAAAGTAAACCATAATCTAACGCCTTTTTCCACTTCTTATCTGCGCTTGTTACAAGGTCTTTTTTTTTCATAATATAGTCAATAATGCTTACTGAGGCCGCATAATAAGCGACTCATGTAAAAGTTAACACGAAAAAGGTAATCATATGGCGCAAGATCCAAAACAAGATCCAAAACCTGATGCAGAAGAAGCTGCACCAGCATCGAAGAAAAAGCTAATCATTATCATCGTTGCAGTTGTGTTGTTGGCTGGCGGTGGTGGCGCGGCCTGGTTTTTAACCCAACAAAAATCAGGCCATAAAAAAGTAGAAGTCAAACAGGAAAAGCCTGCACCTGCGCCAGTGTTTTTGACGCTTGAAACTTTTACCGTGAATTTACAGGCTGATCCGGATGAAAAATTTTTACAATTGGATTTGTCTTTGCAAGTACCGACACCAGAGGCCGCTGAAGCCATCAAGGTGCAAATGCCTGCGGTACGTAGTCGTTTATTAATGTTGCTAACCAGTAAAAGCGCCTCTGAAATTTCAACTGTAGAGGGTAAGCAAGAGCTGACGGAAGAAATTGTTGCTGAAGTAAAAAAACCTTTTGCACCCGGGCTTAAGCCACAAGAAATTTTAGGGGTATTTTTTACCTCTTTTGTGATCCAGTAAAGAGCATGCTTTCTAACCATGGCTGATAAATTTTTATCACAAGATGAAGTTGATGCCTTATTAAAAGGGGTTGGCGGAGATCAGGATGACGATAAGCCGACGGGCGATACCGAAGGTGTACGTGATTATAATTTAGCGACACAAGAACGGATTGTGCGCGGGCGTATGCCTACGCTCGAAATTATAAACGAACGCTTTGCGCGTCTGGTGCGGATTGAATTATTCAACTTTTTGCGGCGTACGGTAGAGGTTTCAGTCGGCCCTGTTCGCATCACTAAATACAGCGACTTTATTCGTAATTTGGTTGTGCCTACCAACTTAAATCTTGTGTCGATGAAGCCCTTGCGCGGTACTGCATTGATGGTGTTTGACCCAACGCTGGTTTTTTTAGTCGTGGACACGATGTTTGGTGGTGATGGTCGATTCCATACACGCGTTGAAGGGCGAGATTTTACACAAACCGAGCAACGTATTATTCAACGTATTCTCAATATTGTCTTTGAA
Organism: Methylotenera sp.; assembly: GCA_030655015.1. Lineage (GTDB taxonomy): Bacteria > Pseudomonadota > Gammaproteobacteria > Burkholderiales > Methylophilaceae > Methylotenera. Next base: position 3,248 of record JAURWJ010000118.1, read on the forward strand.
ACTTACGCTAAATCATGGGAGCCGGTTTACCCAGTCACTTTTGAATATATACGTTCAGAAATGAACACCCAGTTTGCCAATATTGCGACACCGAATGAAGTGGTAGTGGTGACTACTTTTAATGTGGAACTAGGCCCAGCTAATGGCGAAATTCACTTTTGCATGCCTTATTCTATGGTAGAGCCGCTACGTGATGTTTTATCTTCACCATTACAGGGTGAAGTGCTTGGAGCCGACAAGCGCTGGGTTAAGCTGATGACGCAGCAGGTTCAGGCCGCTGAAATAGAGATTGTGGCTGATTTAGCACAAACCAAAATGGAATTAGGTGATGTGTTAAATATGAAAGTAGGCGATGTGATTCCGCTTAATATCGATGAAGCCGTTGAGGCAAAAGTGGATGGTGTGCCAGTCATGTTATGTAAATACGGGGTGTTTAATGGTCAGTATGCCCTACGTGTAGAAAAGCTTTTAAGATCAAATTCAACTGAATATATCAAAGGAGAACCTTATGGCGACTGATCCAGCTGATGGCGGCATAGAAACCATTGCGGAGGATGATTGGGGGGCTGCAATGGCGGAGCAGGCGTCAGCAGAGCCTACTGAGCCGGTAGATGATTGGGGCGCTGCAATGGACGAGCAAGCCGCTGTGCTACAGACCAGCAAAGCCGAGCAGACGCAGGTCTTTACTGAATTTACGGCTAAAAATAAAATGCAAGAAACTCAAAATGATATTGATTTTATTTTAGATATCCCGGTACAGCTTACTGTGGAATTAGGTCGCACTAAAATAGCAATTAAAAACTTGCTACAGTTGGCACAAGGCTCAGTGGTTGAGTTGGACGGCATGGCGGGCGAGCCGATGGATGTTTTGGTGAACGGTTGCCCGATTGCACAAGGTGAGGTTGTGGTGGTGAACGACAAATTTGGTATTCGTTTAACAGACATTATCACACCGGCTGAACGTATTAGAAAAATTAACCGCTAGTTTAAGTGTTTGATCATCTTTAAATTTCATGCGTCAATTGTTAATCATATAAATCCCCCCCATGACAACTTTATTAAAAGTACTGGCACTTATGGTGTCAGTTAATGCTAGCCCGCTATTGGCAGCAGAGGCAATTTCGCCATCACCAACAGGCGGCATATTAAAAATGCTATTTGGACTTGTGCTGGTGCTAGCGGTCATGGCGCTGGTGACATGGGCGTTAAAACGCATGATGCCAGGTATTGGCGGGCAGCAATCAGCGGTGCGTATCGTGGGTGGTGTGAGCGTAGGTTCACGCGAACGCATTGTAGTGCTAGAGGTGGCGGGGCGTTGGTTAGTGGTGGGTGTGGCGCCAGGGCGCGTGAATGCCATTGCTAATTTAGACATAGGGGCTGATATTGATGCAGGCATATCTCATACAGATGGTAGTTTGAATCCCCGCCATGCTGTCAATACTCAACAGCAAAGCTTTGGTGCCTTACTCGCACAACGCCTTAAAAAATCGGCTACCAAATTTTCCGAGAACAGCAATGCAAAATAATAAAAAGTTTTTTCAGATAGTCATGGCTGCCGGATTAATGATGTTGCCGATGGCATTATTTGCTGAAAACGGCTTGCCACTCATCAACGCTACACCTAGTGCTGGTGGTGGTCAGGATTACACGCTGAGCCTGCAGACGCTGATTTTACTCACGTCGCTTACTTTCTTGCCAGCAGCTTTGCTGATGATGACCGGCTTTACACGCATTATTATCGTGTTATCACTATTGCGCCAGGCGTTGGGTACGCAGTCCGCACCGCCAAATCAAGTGATGGTGGGTTTGGCTTTGTTCCTTACTTTTTTTGTGATGAGCCCGGTGATTGATAAAATTTATATTGAGGCTTATCAGCCGCTATCAGAAAATAAAATTACCATGCAAGAGGCTGCGGATAAAGGTGTAGCGCCCCTAAAAGAATTTATGTTAAAGCAAACACGAGAAGGTGATTTAGCCTTGTTTGTAAAAATGGCGCAGGTAGAGCAATTAGAATCGCCTGAACAAGTGCCACTAAAAGTGTTAGTACCAGCTTTTGTTACCAGTGAGCTAAAAACTGCTTTTCAAATTGGGTTTGCGATATTTATTCCATTTTTGATTATTGATATGGTGGTTGCCAGCGTGTTAATGTCGATGGGGATGATGATGGTGTCGCCAGCGATTGTGGCGCTACCTTTTAAGCTGATGCTATTTGTATTGGTAGATGGCTGGCAGCTCTTGCTTGGCTCGCTTGTACAAAGTTTTTATTCATGACAACTTGGATTAACTAGGAAGATATCATGACACCAGAAAGTGTGATGACGCTAGGCCGTGATGCCATGGAAATTACCTTGATGATTGCGGCACCTATTCTGTTAACGGTACTCGCCATCGGTTTGCTTGTGAGCATATTTCAGGCTGCCACCCAAATCAATGAGCAAACCTTGTCGTTTATTCCTAAATTAGTCGGGGTTTTTGCCGCACTCATGGTTGCTGGCCCTTGGATGCTGACAACAATGGTAGATTACATGCATTTGGTTTTTACCAGCATCCCTGCCATGGCTAATTAAGGTCAAATGCCTTTTAAGTTGCGCTTTTTAAGCTAAAAATGATTTCTTTCAGCAGTGAACTATTGCAAACGTGGATTATAGCTTTGCTATGGCCATTGACGCGTATTTTAGCGGTGATCGCCATTGTCCCTATTTTTAGTCATACGGCCATCCCTGCTCAGGTTAAGCTCGGGCTTGGTATTATGCTTACGCTCATTATTGTGCCTACCATTCCACCGCTTCCTGCATTTGAAATCTTTTCATTGCAGGGTTTGCTCATTTTAATTCAGCAAGTCATTATTGGATTGGCAATTGGTTTTAGTATGCGCCTAGTGTTTGCTGCCGTTGATTTGGCTGGTCAAATGATTGGCATGACGATGGGTTTGGGGTTCGCCTCGTTTTTTGATCCACAAACGCGAGGGCAATCGACCGCCCTTAACCAGTTTTTGGTGTTATTGGCGATGCTCATATTTTTAAGTTTAGATGGTCATTTAATTGTTGTCACTGCTGTGGCTAATAGCTTTGTCACCATGCCAATTACGATGACCAGTAGCGGAATCGATCCCATGAGAATTGCACTGTGGGGTGAAACGATATTTAGCGTGGGCTTGCTACTGGCCTTGCCTGTTATTACGGCATTGCTTATTACCAATATAGCTTTGGGTATTCTCACCAGAACAGCGCCTCAGCTTAATATCTTTGGCATTGGCTTTCCTATTACGTTAGGCATTGGTTTTTTGGTGCTAGCACTATCGCTACCGGGAATGTTAAAGCCGATTGTGAGTTTTATAGAGCAGGGTGCAAACAATATGAATCAAGTTGCAATACCTAAAGACAGTACACCGACCTTAACACCTTAAACTCAGTAAGCCCATTAAATTTCAACTTATTGAAAATAGTGTTTTGAGACTGCCTTGATTTGCCCCCATGTAAAAATCATAAAAAGCTATATGAAATCAAATAGAGATAGGCTGGTAGTCGCTACAAATGATTTCTGTGCGGCTTCCATAATGGTTTGGTTTTTTGAAATATCTGATAGTGCACTCGCGTAGTCCAGGTCTTGTAGTGCAGAAAGCGATTGGCTATATTGTAAGTCACGGTCGGTGCCAGCAGTGTCCAAAGTGTCAAGCTCATTCAGTTTTGAGCCAACGGCAGCACGCACATTAAGTACATTATCTAACCCAGCTTGAATGCTGCCAATACCTGTGGCTATGCCAGCACTAAATGCCGCTTGCGTTGCCGGGGTGAGCGGGGTGTTGAGCAAGGTCACTAAATCACTTAGCGTGGCAAAAATATCATTGCCAGCAGCTTGAAAAATATTATCACCACTCACATTTACAGCCATTTGACGTTGTGTATCAACCTGTAACAGTTGTGAATTGGAGTCTCCTGCATAGCTGGCACCTGAAGCATTGGCGACAAAAGGCTTGGTGTCTGTTTTAAAGCCTGCGTAAAGGTAATTACCTGCAGCATCTTTGGTATTAGCAAGCCCAATCATGGCCTCTAGTGTACCGCTTAACTCTGTTGCAATGAACTGTCTCTCTTGGTCTGAAAACGTAGCATTACCCGCTGCCACCAGTGAAGATTGCGTCGATATCATCATGCTGGTCAGGCTGGTGAGGCTAGACTCTATCGTGTTTAGTTTAAGTTGTGCCGTTTGACGTGTATCAGCAAATTTGGCGTTGGTGCTTTGGGCATGTGATATTTCTAATGCGCGTGCAGAAGCGACTGGGTCATCTGACGGCGAAGCAATGCGCCTGCCAGTAGATATCTGCTGTTGCAGTTTAACTTGCTCAGATTGTAATTGGCTGATTTTAGAGATGCCCGACTGATAAATTGTATTGGTACTAATACGCATGATTGATTTCCTTAAACGGTGCTTAGTTACCTAGTTGCAATAACACGTCAAACAGTTGGCTGGCTATTTGCATCATCTTGCCAGCGGCTTGATAGGCTTGTTGGTAGCGAATCAAGTTGGTTGCTTCTTCATCTAAATTGACACCAGATTCAGATTGCACGGCAGCAGTAGTTTGTTCTAATACTTGGGCTTCTGAAATACTCAATACATTAAGTTCACGGGTTTTATTGCCAACACCGTTCACTAATTGGCCAAAAGCATCGGAGTAGCTATTCTTGCCACCGTTTAACGTTTTTTCACTTTGCAAGCCAGCTAACAATAGACCGTTACGGTTGTCGCCTGGGGCGCCAGAAGTGTTAGGTGTCACTGTAAAGTTATCACCATCATTGGGGGTGCCAGATAGTGTAAAGCTTGATCCTGCTGCCGTAATTGTTGCGCCACTGGTATAGGGCACGAGATCGCCAGCAGCATAGGTTGTTGATGATCCACCTGATGTGACTATAACCGCTTTACTTGGAGTGAAGCTGAGGCCAGGAATAGGTAGCGTGTTGTAAGTCATCGTAAAAGGGGCGGAAAGAGGACTGGCAGCGTAACTACTATCTGCTATTGGTGTGGTAATAGCACCAGTGCCCGTATTGCCTAAGCCTGTACTTGAAGTTAGTACAGGACCACCTACAGCGAGTTTGTCGGGATCAGTAATGGCAACCTTAAACATGGCAGCTGCATTTTGCGTGGGCTTAATGACATAGTCATCTCCCGCTTGCATTGTGCCAGAAGTCAGGCTAAAACTAAGCCCATCTCTCGTTTGTGGCAGAGTGGCAAAACTTTGTACTGATTGATCACTTAAACGCGTGATTTTATAGTTAGCCCCATCATATTGTACGCGATAGTCGCTGGCAGTAAGGGCTTTAGCATCTACAATGCTACTAGCGATTTTCGCATCGCCAGTGTTATTTGAGTTTGCATTGATTACAGGGGCGGGAATGCTGAATAATGCGCCACCAGGATTACCATTTTTGTCCAACCCTTGGCTATGTTGCGCATTAAAGGTTTCGGCAAGTACTGTTGCCAGTTGCCCGATTTGATTTTGAATGGTGTCTAATGATTCGGCACGAAATTGCAGTAAGCCGCCAATTGCGCCTCCAGGTAGGCTATTAGCACCCAATACGGTTGTTTTCCCACTGGCTTGATAAGCCACTTCAACCCGGCTTGGGTCTGTTGGTGACACCGCAGGCACTAATGAAAACGTATCTTTACCTACGACTAACGGCATGCCGTTGCCAATGTATATGTTATAACTACCTTGCCCTTGAGGCACGACTGTTGTTTTGATTTGTTTGCTAAGCTCCAATACCAGTTGATCACGTTGGTCTAATAAATCATTTGGTGTGTTGCCATCGGCACTGACTGCTTTTTCAATCACATCGTTTAAGCTTGCGATTTGCCTGGCATACACATTAACCAGCCCGACACTTGAGGTGAGTTGCGCGTTAACACCGTCACGAATTTCATTTAGACGATTATTAGTGCTTTGAAAACGATTGGCCAACGACTGTGTATATGACAGCATGGATTGACGTGTTGCGGTGTCGCTAGGGTTAGCGCTTAAATCTTGCATGCTGCCAAAAAAATCACTCATTGCAGGGTTAAGGCCTGCAGCTGGGTTGGA
>JAURWJ010000122.1 GCA_030655015.1 Methylotenera sp.
TCGTCCGCGGTGACGTCTAAACCATTTTTGGCTAACCACACAGAATTTCTGCCTTAACCATCACCTAATGACCGTGCTTTTTGATTAGCGGTAAAAAGAGGTGCCTTACTCGCCAGAAAGTGATTTGGCTCGGTGCCAAACAGGTATTCATCACCTGCATCTTTGTAGCGGTTGCTCCAAAAAACTTCCTGGTTCATCACTATTAACTTTTCCTGATTGTGATTACTTGGTTGAGGTTAATATGTAACGCTTTAAAGAAGACCTTATTGACCATCATCTGGTTGTTCAGCTTCTAACCACATCACGTTAATGATACCGAAGGCGACTGCAAACCCGACGCCGAGAACCCATGCAAAATACCACATATTTTATGTCTCCTGATTTGCGGCTATTAATATGCCGTGTGTGTATTGTCTTGAATCGATTGAACCGTCACTTTACCGCGCAAAACCTTGAATACCCATGAGGTGTAAAGCAGAATCAGCGGTAGAAAAATAATCGTAACCACAAACATGATGCCTAAGGTTTTCTGGCTGGAAACCGCATCCCATACCGTGAGGCTACTCACCGGATTTGTACTGGATGGCATGATGAATGGGAACATGGAGAATCCTGCCGTCAGGATGATGCCGGCAATCGCGGTGCTACTAAAAACAAAAGCCGTTTTTTCTTTTTTAGCATTAGAGCTGAGTAACGCCAATGCAATTCCCGCGAAGCCGGCAATTGGCGCCAGCAACATCCAAGGATAGGTGTGGTAGTTCGTGAGCCATGCGCCGGCTGATTTTTCTACTGTTTTAGCTAAGGGATTAAGCGCGACATTTACGTTCTGAATCGACGTGATACGGTAACCATCTATGCCGAATGCAACCCATAACCCGGCAAGTGCAAAGGCGATAGCACAAATAATACCGGTGATTAAGGCAGCTTTCTTTGCGCGTTGTTGCACAGCGCTATCGGTACGTAATTGCAAGTAGATGGCGCCATGCATCATGAGCATTGTCAGGCTAACAGCGCCGCAGAGTAAGGCAAACGGATTGAGTAAACCCCAAAAGCTGCCGATGTAAAATGAGCGCAGGGTATCGTCATAATAAAAAGGCAAGCCTATCAGCAAGTTGCCAAAAGCAACGCCGAATATCAACGCAGGTATTGCACTGCCTGCGAATAGCGCCCAGTCCCAGCCGTTGCGCCACGCCGGGTTGGGTAACTTGCTGCGATAATCGAAACCAACCGGGCGAAAGAACAGTGCGAACAGCACCAGCAATAGGGCTATATATAAGCCTGAGAATGCTGCGGCATAAACTAATGGCCATGCCGCAAAAATAGCACCACCGGCAGTAATCAGCCAGGTTTGGTTGCCTTCCCAGGTGGCGCCGATCGAGTTGATAATCACTCTGCGCTCATCATCGGTTTTCCCCAGAAATGGCAGCCATGTGGCGACACCCATATCAAAGCCATCCATGATGGCAAAGCCGATCAGCAGTACGCCTATAAACAGCCACCAGATAAGCTTAAGTGTTTCATAATCAAAAAATGCCATGATCGTTCTCCCTATGCCTGTAGAGCAGCTGCTTGCTGTTTTTCAAAAAAGTAACGGCCAGTGTGCAGGCTGGATGGCCCAAGACGCGCATATTTGAACATCAGAAACATTTCTATCATCAATAACAGGGTATAAAAACCCATGAATCCAGCTAGGCTAAAATAAAGGTCTCCAGCAGTTAGTGATGAGGTTGATAAATGTGTGGGTAATATGCCGGAGATGGTCCAAGGCTGGCGGCCCATTTCAGCCACAATCCATCCCATTTCTGCCGCAATCCATGGGGCTGGTATTGCAAACAGCGCGAGCCGCAGTAACCATTTTTTCTCGCTAATGGTGCGCTTGGCTGTGTAATAAAATGACGCAGTAAAGATAAATAGCA
>JAURWJ010000124.1 GCA_030655015.1 Methylotenera sp.
CAATTGCTTAGGGTAATGTTGCAAGCGCTGGCTTAAACCTACTTTATTCAAAGCCTCTAGGCTTAATGCTTTTGCCTGCGGATGATTTTTCAATTGCAGTGGCAACATCACGTTTTCAAGCGCAGTGAGTGAAGGCAGCAGCTGGAATGATTGGAATACAAAGCCCATGGTTTTAGCGCGTATGGTGGCGCGCCCATCTTCATCTAACCCACTAAATAGGTTGCCCTGAATGTGAACGCTACCCCTAGTTGGACTATCCAACCCGGCAAGCAAGCTCAATAATGTAGATTTACCAGAACCTGAACTGCCGATAATGGCCACTTGCTCGCCAGTGGCTATGCTTAAATTTAAACCTTGTAGAATACGAAGTTGGTTATCATGGTTGATAATTTCATAATACAAATCGCGTGCTTGGATGATAGGAGGCTGTTGCATTGATGTTATTCCGCTTATTTTTAGTATTTAAGACTGCACTACTTAGTTTGTGTTTTTTCGGTTTCGTTGCATGGACATCTCCTGCAAATGCAGAAAACTCTAAAATTTTGATTTTTGGAGATAGCTTATCTGCCGCCTATGGTATTCCACAACAACAAGGCTGGGCTGCATTATTGCAAAAAAAACTTCAGCTCAAAAATTATCGTTATGATGTCATCAACGCCAGCGTCAGCGGAGAAACCACCAGTGGTGGCGCCAGTCGCATCGCCTCTACACTAAAACAAGTAAAACCTGCCATTGTTATTTTAGAGCTTGGTGCAAATGACGGCTTGCGTGGTTTACCCATTAAAGAGATGACAGAAAATCTTAGCGCCATCATTCAACAAAGCAAAAAATCTGGCGCTAAAATACTACTCATCGGCATGAAAATTCCACCCAATTATGGCCCACAATATACTGAAACATTCAGCCAAAGCTACCAACAACTCAGCCTTGAACACAAAATTCCGCTGGTACCTTTTATGCTGGATAACATAGCAGCGAGGCCAAGCTTAATTCAAGATGACGGCCTGCACCCTAATGCACTTGGGCAACCGCTTATTCTGGAAATTATTTGGCCTAAACTGCAACGATTGCTCAAGAAATAGTAATGAGCGTTAGCTTATCAAAGCGACTCAGGTTTTTCAGGGCACCTCAATCACATTGGGTTGCCAAACAACAACCACGCCCAACTCGTCATCTTTAGCCAGTAACTCATGGGCAACACCAATGCCAGGCACACAGGCAAGCGTATCTTGCCAGTAAATCAAAGGCAAATGTGGGCGTTGCCATGGCGGGATATTAGCCTCTTGCAGTAGGTGTTTAAGTGTTCGAGTTGGCCTAAGCGAATTTGGTTTAAAACGCTCACCACCATCGCGATTAGTCACTCGGAGTTTAGTCATGCCAAACTTAAGCGCCAAGCCAGCTCCGCTGACTTGCTTGAATTGTAACTGCCCACCATCGGGCAACGTGAGCGCTGGCTCGCCACTCCATACCATATCAAATGGTTCGACGACATACTCCATGCACAAATAAGCGCGTTGCTGATAACGTTTTAACGTGAGGTGTTGTAATTTAATGCTTAAATCAGCATCAGGCTTGGCATTCAATAATTGCTGGATGATTTCAGTCAAATGCTCTGCGGTTGGCATCGCAAGTTGATTTTGCGCGAACCACCAACGCAACACATTTTTAGCGCGCGGTGTATTTAACTGACTCAAACCCTGTAAGCAAAGGCTGTTATTTAAAAGCAATTCTCCGGCATCTAAAGTAGCTAATGTATCAAGCAAAGTATTGGCTTCAGCTAAATGTGAGGCGGTTCTGGCAAGTACTGATTTCACGCTTTGATAGCGAGAT
>JAURWJ010000126.1 GCA_030655015.1 Methylotenera sp.
GGCAAGCTGGCGCTCAGGCAAAAGATGCGGATATTTATGTAACCTTAGAGCCGTGCAGCCACTTTGGTAAAACGCCGCCTTGTGTACAGGCGGTGATTGCAGCTAAGCCTCAGCGCGTGATTATTGCCATGCAAGATCCGAATCCGCTGGTGGCAGGACGTAGTATTGCGGCACTACGTGCCCAGGGTATTGAGGTCATCGTGGGGGTGATGGAGCAAGAAGCGCTGGCACTAAATCCTGGTTTTGTTTCACGCATGGCGCGTGGTTTGCCGTATGTGCGCAGCAAAGTTGCGGCCAGTCTGGATGGGCGTACCGCACTCCTAAATGGTCAAAGCCAATGGATTACAGGTGAGCCCGCACGGTTGGATGTACAGCATTGGCGCGCCCAGTCTTGCGCTATTGTGACAGGCATAGGCACGGTGTTAGCGGATGACCCGAGTATGACCGTGCGCTTACCTGACGCCCCTCGCCAACCACTACGTGTGATAGTGGATAGCAGCTTGCAAACGCCAGTCGACTGTAAAATGCTAGATGCAGCGATGCTTAAACATAGCCCGGTGTTAATCGCTTATGCACAAGATGATCATCATCAAGCTCAAACCCTATTTGCCGCCGGCGCTGCGCTAATTCAGTTAGCTGATGCCAATCATCGTGTTGATTTAAGCGCTTTATTTAAACACTTGGCACAATGTGGTATTAACGAAATATTGGTTGAGGCTGGCCAGGGTTTGAATGGTGCGCTATTGCATGCCAATTTTATTGATGAATTTATCTTCTACTATGCACCAAAGCTGATGGGTGCGGATGCGCAAGCGATGTTTGCAATCCCGGAAATCACTGCAATGCAACAGGTAACAGAGTTGCAGATTTTAGATGTTCGTCAAATAGGCCGTGATATTCGCTTACGTGCGAAACCAGTAAAACCAAGGACTAACTAACCTTAGAGAAAAAAATGACGCACAAAATTTACGAAACAAAGCATTGTATTGTTCTATACGTTAAATCATTCATACGATTTCATTCGTTCTAAATAAATGCTTTTAAATGAATGCGTTGAATCTGTTCATATATTTAGCCATACTTGCCAGCTTGCTGGTTTTAGTATGGGTTATCAGCTTTTTCTGATCGGTATTTTTCGTGGACAAGCTTTTTTTGAATGTAATTAGCGATTAAAAATGCTTATTGATACTCATTGTCATCTTGATGCTGCGGAATTTGATGCGGACCGTGACCTTGTTGCAGTACAGGCTTTGCAACAAGGGGTGTCGTGTATGGTTGTGCCCGCTGTGGCGCGTGATAATTTTGATGCCGTCATTGCGCTATGTAATCAACATAAGCATTGTGCCTACGCGCTTGGTATTCATCCTATGTTTGTGGATAGCGCATCCGCAGATGATATTGAAACACTCAAAGTCTATGTGCAAAACAATCATCCGGTAGCGATTGGTGAAATCGGTCTGGATTATTTTGTGACCAACCCTAAAGCGCAGCCTGAAAACGCTACGCGCCAGACTTGCTTTTTTACTGAGCAGCTAAAAATTGCGCGGCAATTTGAGTTGCCGGTGATTTTGCATGTACGGCATGCGGTAGATGATATATTAAAATATTTGCGTCGTCATGAGGTGGTGGGCGGTATTGCACATGCGTTTAATGGTAGTTTTCAGCAGGCCGAGCAGTTTATTGCATTAGGATTTAAACTTGGATTTGGCGGCGCTATGACGTATACGCGCGCCTTAAGAATTAGGGGGCTTGCAACTAAGTTACCATTAGAGGCTTTAGTTTTAGAAACGGATGCGCCTGATATGCCGCCAGAATGGGTAGGTGTAAAAGGTAGAAATAGCCCCTTGGAACTACCAGGAATTGCGCAGGTTTTAGCGGATTTAAGGCAAGTAAATGTGTCGCAAGTGCTTGATATTACTAGCACCAATGCATTAAAAGTTTTACCAAAATTAGCCGACTTATGCACACCAGTTAATGCGTTACGTTAAGTCACTTAAAAAAACCTTAATAATCAAGGGGTATTTTGTAACTTATTGATTATAATAACTTTAATAATAGATTAAAAATTAAGCGATTTAAAAAAACCCTTATAAATTGGTAGGTTACATTTTAGAGTCACAGTTATTCACAAAGTTATCCACAGATAATGTGGAGAGTATTTTTAACATTCAGGAACTTTTTTATACCAGTGCTTGGCATCCCCACAGAATATATCTGCTAAAGCAGATTATTCGTGTGTGAAAGTCAACTTTTTTATTTTTTAATTTCGTTAAAAATAGATGGTTTTTTGATTGGGTTAACTTAATTTTCATGCTAGTAAATCATCAGCAATATCGCACTATTTGGACTAGCCCTGTTTTTGGGCAAGGTTTCAGCACCGAGCTTAGAACGGTTGAGGTTATCGATCAAACAAAATTGCCACATGTGTTTGAGATTGCAAAAATTGGCAACCTGCAACAAATGATTACGGCGATTAAAACCATGCAAGTGCGCGGAGCGCCGCTTATAGGTGCTGCCGCAGCTTATGGTGTTGCTTTGGCTACGCAGCAGGATAGTGGCGATGAGTATTTGCAACTGGCAGCAAAGCTACTGGTTCAAAGCCGCCCTACTGCTGTGAACTTGAGGTGGTCAGTGCAACGCATGCTTAGTGTGTTATTACCGCTACCCGTTGCGGATAGGGTGCGGGCTGCGTGGGCGGAGGCGGCGTTAATTTGCGATGAGGATATATTGTTAAATCAGGCGATTGGCGCACATGGCTTAGATTTAATTCGCGCGCTGTATCTTAAAAAATCTAGCACTATTCACATTCTTACCCATTGCAATGCGGGTTGGCTAGCTACGGTGGATTTTGGTACGGCGCTTGCACCTATCTATGCAGCCCATGATGCGGGGATAGATGTGCATGTATGGGTAGGTGAAACCCGCCCCCGCAATCAAGGTGCAAGCCTTACTGCATGGGAGTTGGGTCAGCACGGCGTGCCACATACGGTTATCAGCGATAATGCTGGCGGGCATTTAATGCAGCAAGGCCAAGTGGATATGGTCATTGTGGGTGCCGACCGCGTGACGGCGACAGGGGATGTGTGCAATAAAATTGGCACTTATTTAAAAGCATTGGCGGCTTTTGATAGTTCGCAGTCAGGACATCAGGTTCCGTTTTATGCCGCAGTGCCATCGCCCACGATAGATTGGGCTATTGAAGATGGTATTCAGCACATTGAGATTGAAGAGCGCGATGGCGATGAGCTGGCGTGGATGAGCGGTAGGCTTGCCGACGGGACAATGGCGACGGTTAATATTTTGCCGCACGGCACAAAGGTGGCCAACCCAGCATTTGATGTAACCCCCGCAAGGCTGGTCACTGGCATTATTACCGAGCAGGGAGTGTTTGCGCCTAATCAATTAAAAACCATGAAGAGATAAATCAATGCCGCAATTATTAAAAAACGCGCGCGAGCAACTGTTAAGAATTGGCCGGCAACTCAATTGCTTAGGGTTAAACCGCGGCACTTCGGGCAATGTCAGTGTGCGAGTGAGCAATGAGCTAGGGCAGGCGGGCTTCTTGGTTACGCCTTCTGGCGTGGCGATGGAAAACATGACGCCCGCTGATATGGTGTGGATGGATTTTGCAGGCAATGCAGAAGGTGGCAAGCAGCCATCGAGTGAATGGCGGTTTCATCTGGACATTCTGCAGCAGAAGTTAGAAGTCAATGGCGTTATCCACACGCATAGTATGTTTGCAACAACGCTGAGTACATTGCGGCTTGATATTCCGGCGTTTCATTACATGATCGCTTTGGCAGGCGGAGATAGCATCCGTTGCGCGCCTTATGCGCTGTTTGGCAGTCAGCAGCTGTCTAATAATGCGTTATTGGCGCTACAAGACCGCAATGCTTGCTTGTTAGCTAATCACGGCATGATAGCAATCGGCGAAACTTTGGAAAAGGCGCTCAACATCACACAAGAGGTTGAAACCTTATGCGAGCAATATCTACATGCATTACAAGTTGGGCAGCCGTTTATCTTGAGTCAGCAGGAAATGCTGGAGGTGCAAGAAAAATTTAAGGGATATGGCGCGTGGAAAAGTAGCGCTAAGGTGAAAAGTAATTCTTAATTATCATGCGAGAAAATAAACCCGCTTTCATGAGTTTTCGTTTGTAGGCGCATGGGCTTTAAAGTAAAATAGACTCCCGTCTGCAATAATAAATTAAGTGCGCGTCCCATGACCAAATATGTATTCGTAACCGGCGGTGTTGTTTC
>JAURWJ010000128.1 GCA_030655015.1 Methylotenera sp.
ACACCACAGAAAACCGATCAAACAGCCACAGTTAAAGCTACGCCAGATGCAGTTTGGAAATTATTAAGCGAACCATGCGCTATCAAAAACTGGCATCCAGACGTTGTAGACTGCCAGTCAGATACACCACTAAAACGCACGTTAACTTTAAAAAATGGTAGCAAAATTGCTGAGGAAGTCGATGAAATTCTGCCTGCAGAAATGACTATCTCCTATCGCATCGGTGGCGAGATTGACCTTAAAGCATTACCTGTCAGCTCACTCACCGGCCGCGTTAAGGTTAAGGCCGAAGGCACGAACGCTAGTGTTTCATGGCTTGCACGTTATTATCGGGCAGATACTACCAACGAACCACCAAAAGGTATGGATGATGAATCTGCGCAGAAGGCTGTAAACGCTTATGTAAAAGCAGGATTGACTGGATTGGATAACCCAACAGTAAAAAAGTAACAGACCCCACAAATTATTCGCACAGTAAAGATTCTGCGAATAATACTTCTTGGTGGGGGAGATTTAAGCGGATATTTAGTCGTTAATCCCGTAAAGTTGTGCTAATACGCCTTACTAGGCGCTTTCAAAATCACGGGCGTGATGTCAAAGCTACCATGATCATGCCCCACCAAAATTTCACCATCTTGAATAGTGCAGCTGATACTCATGCTACGTGCGGCCATATTCGCGAGTGCTTGCGTATCAGGTAGATTGATAACGGTGAGATTGTTGAGTTTTAGTAGGCCTTTGCTGTTTTGCTCCCACCACATATCGGCGATTCTGCCACCGTAAAGCATCACCACCACTTGTTTGGCGCGCCCTGCGGCTTTGCGTATGTCTTTTTCAGTGGGCAAGCCTACATCCATCCAAAGTTCGATGGCGCCGGTGAGGTCTTTTTGCCATAGGTCTGGTTCTTCATCGTCGCTTAAACCTTTACCAAAAATAAGTGCTTCATTGGCGTAAAGCGCAAAGCCAAGCAGTCTGACCATGACACGCTCATCGGTTTCAGATGGGTGTTTAGCTAGCGTGAGGCTGTGCTGTTGATAGTAATTGCGATCCATATCTGAAACTTGGAGGTCTATTTTGTAAATAGTGGATTTAATAGCCATGTGGTTTTTAGCATTCTTTGAAGTAGATGCATTATACCTACATTGCGCTTGCTATATTTGATAGCGAGCAAGGCACCCGGCTTTCTGTTAAGCTTTCATTTTTGTAAATTATTTAAGTAAAAGTCATGGCTCAATACGTAATGTCTATGCTCCGCGTGAGCAAAATCGTCCCGCCTAAAAGAACAATTATTAAAGATATTTCATTATCTTTCTTCCCTGGCGCCAAAATTGGTTTGCTGGGGTTAAATGGTTCAGGTAAATCTACCGTGCTACGTATTATGGCAGGCGTAGATAAAGAATTTGAAGGCGAAGTGCAGTGGCAACCGGGTATTTCTATCGGTTATTTACCACAAGAACCGCAATTGGACCCTGAAAAAACGGTGCGTGAAGAAGTTGAGTCTGGCATGGGTGAAGTGATGCAGGCACAAGCTAATTTAGAGGCGGTGTATGCGGCTTATGCAGAACCCGATGCGGATTTTGATAAGCTGGCTGAGTTGCAAGCTAAGTACGAGAACATTATTGCAGCTAGCGGTGCTGATTTAAGCACGCAGTTGGAAATTGCCGCTGATGCATTGCGGTTACCGCCCTGGGATGCAAAAATCGGCCCGCTTTCTGGTGGTGAAAAGCGCCGCGTGGCCTTGTGTAAATTATTGCTTTCCAAGCCTGATATGTTGTTGCTGGATGAGCCAACCAACCATTTGGATGCGGAATCTGTGGAGTGGCTGGAGCAGTTTTTGGTGCGCTTCCCTGGTACGGTGGTGGCGGTTACGCATGATCGATACTTTTTAGACAACGCAGCAGAATGGATTTTAGAGTTAGACCGTGGCCATGGCATTCCATGGAAAGGTAATTACTCAAGCTGGTTAGAGCAAAAGCAAGCGCGTTTAGCGTTAGAAGAATCACAAGAGTCATCACGCCGTAAAGCACTAAATACCGAACTAGAATGGGTGCGCCAAAACCCGAAAGCACGCCAAGCCAAGAGTAAATCACGTATTGCTCGCTACGAAGAGTTAGCCAGTGCCGAATATCAAAAACGTAACGAAACGCAGGAGATTTTCATCCCCGCAGGTGAGCGTTTGGGCGACCAGGTGATTGAGTTTAACAACGTCACCAAAGCCTTTAAAGACCGCTTGTTGATTGATAACTTGAGCTTTAGTGTGCCAGCTGGTGCGATTGTCGGCATTATCGGCCCCAATGGTGCGGGTAAATCGACATTATTTAAAATGATTACCGGTAAAGAGCAGCCAGATAGTGGTGAAGTAAAAATTGGTCAAACCGTGAAAATGGCTTATGTAGATCAAAGCCGCGATGCATTGAGCGATGCTAAAACCGTGTTTGATGAAATCTCCGGCGGCTCGGATATTTTAACGGTGGGACGTTATGAAACGCCATCTCGCGCCTATATCGGCCGCTTTAACTTTAAGGGTGGCGATCAACAAAAGTTGGTCGGTAATCTATCCGGCGGTGAGCGTGGCCGTTTGCATTTAGCTAAAACACTGATTTCCGGCGGCAACGTATTACTACTGGATGAACCGTCAAACGATTTGGATGTAGAAACCCTACGTGCGCTGGAAGATGCCCTGCTGGAGTTTGCAGGCTGCGTATTGGTCATCTCACATGATCGCTGGTTTCTGGACCGTATCGCAACGCATATCTTGGCGGCAGAAGGTGACTCACAATGGACGTTCTTTAACGGTAACTATCAGGAATATGAAGCTGATAAGCGTAAACGTTTGGGTGAGGAAGGGGCAAAGCCTAAACGTATTCGCTATAAGCCAATCACAAGGTAGTTGAAGTTGTGAAAGTCTTGGCCCTTTCTGGTAGTCTTCGGGCGTCATCTAGTAACACGGCTTTGCTTCGAGCGGTTGCCCGTTTAGCACCGTCGGATATGGCCGTTGAATTATTCGATAGTCTTGGGCAGCTGCCACTTTTTAACCCTGACCTTGAGGTGACTAGCCCTTCCTCTGTTGCATACTTGCGTGAACGGATTATGTCTGCAGATGCGCTGATTATTGCAAGCCCAGAATACGCGCATGGCATGACTGGCGTCATGAAGAATGCGCTTGATTGGATGGTTGGCTGTGAGGCCTTTGTTAATAAGCCAGTTGCTTTACTAAATGCTTCGCCAAGGGCAGTTTATGCTCACGCCGCCTTGAGAGAAACTGTTTCTGTCATGTCCGCACGGATTATTGAAAATGCATCCATTACCGTGCCTATTCTCGGCTCCAATCTGAGTGAAGATGGAATTGTACTTCATCCAGAAATTTCAGCATCGCTGAGAGTAGCACTTGTTGCATTAGCTGTTTCTGTTGAGGCCGTGCCTATTTGAGGGTGTCTATTACTGAAAATCCAGCAAAACTAGCGGTATCCAGCTTGCTTGTCATTCAATATGGATGCGTGATTTATGAGGTGCATTTTTTGCCAGATAATCCCACAACACAGGTGGAATAAGCCGCATTAATCTAGCTACCCAGCCCATTTGCCATGGAATCACACAGAAGCGGCATTTGCGTTCAATTGCATCTACAAACTTGGTTGCAGCAATATCCGCATCCATTAAAAATGGCATTTTATAGGTGTTGATGTTTGTCATCGGCGTGCGGATGTAGCCTGGGGCGATGGTGGTGACGGCAATGTTGTGGTGCAACATTTCAACGCGCAAGCTTTCTAAATAGGCAATGGCTGCTGCTTTTGAGGCACTGTAAGCGCCTGCACCAGGTAAGCCACGTATGCCTGCCACGCTGGCGATGCCGATGAGTTGTCCTTGCCCAGCTTTGCGCATGGCTTCAATAAATGGTTGAAAAGTATGCACTAGCCCAAGGACATTGATGTCCATGACGGCTTGAAATGTGGCAATGTCTTCTTGTTGTTCAGTAAGGGTGCCGCTACTCACACCTGCGCTGGCAATGACAACGTCAGGTGTGCCATATTGTTGTATAAAGTTTGCGGCGGCTGAGGCAAGTGCAGCGCTGTCTCTCACATCAAGTGGGTAGATTGCACATTTAATGTTGCCATGACTCTCTAAACTTTTTTGCAGTTTATGTAAGTGCTCACTGCGCCTTGCAACCAATCCGATAAATGTGTCTTTATTTATATATCGTTTTGCATATTCATGTGCAAGTGCTTCACCTATGCCACTTGATGCGCCTGTGATAAAAACTTTCATAGCATTTTCCAGAATAAAAACGAGTTACATGAATGTAAAAAACCCGTATTACCACAAGGTAAAACGGGTTGGTTTTAATACTCACAAGCTGCTTGAGTTTACCGCTATTATACAAAGCTACCAGTTAAATATTTTTTTGTAAAAAGTTTTAAACCAGTTGGCTTCCTTTGTTACTTTTTTGCGGGTGTTGCCGCTCTAGCCTTATCGGCACGGATATTTGTAATGATGTAGTCTGCTGTTTTTAAAGCGGCATCATTGTTGCCAGCCATGGTGCTAGAGGTAATGAATTGACCATTGATGATTAGGCTAGGTACGCCTGTTGCACCTGATGCGCGAAAGATGTTCGCTGCACGGTTTAAGCTGGTATTAGTAGAAAAAGATCCGAAAGCTTCTTCAACTTTCTTTTTATCTAAACCAGCTTGCTTGGTTACCCAGTCAATCGCTGCTTTTTCATCCGTTGGTTTGAGTGTTTTTTTTGTGTGAATGGCTTCAAATAATGGTGCGTGTAGTTTTTCTAAAACACCCAAAGTTTCCATTGCATAATAAGTTTTTGCCATTGGCGCCCATGCTTGATGCGGCAAGCCAGGTACACGCTTAAATACTACATCAGCGGGTAATTTTTTAACCCATGTATTTAATGAGGATTCCATTTGGTGGCAATGACCGCAGCCGTACCAAAACAGTTCGATCACTTCGATTTTATTGGGGGTGTCGGAGGTGATGACTTGAGCCGTTTTATCAAAATCTTTACCCAGTTGTGGGTCTGCCATCACATTGAATGAGGCAAGTAACATTAAAGCCGTTAATAATTTCTTCATTGATATTTTTCCTTGGTTTAAGTGATGCTTCAGATTTGCCTATCTAAAACGAATGATGTTGAATTTGGCTGACATCAGTTTTGTTAATAATAATAGCGTTACTCACAGTTGACCAGAATTTTGGCTATTGGTTTTCATTATTCACTTTAATCAGGTCAGCTTTAAAGCCGTTGCTGGTTAATTCAGTTTTTGTTTTGTTGATTTGATCTAAATTATCTAAAGGCCCAACACGCACACGGTGCAAAATGCCTTTATTCGGAATAGCCGCCGTTTGTACCAACGCCTCAAAACCTAGCAACGCTAATTTAGCTTTCATATTGTCGGCATCTTCTTCTGTTGCAAAAGCACCCACTTGTAAAAAGTAACTGCTTGGTATGATCGTTTGAGGCTCTTCTTTAATTTCGATTTCTTCAGGCGCTACTTTGCGCTCGGTTCCGGGCAAAATGGTGTAAAAATCAAAGCGCGTTTTATCATCTTCGTTATCCACCTGATTGTTATTAGCATCAACTTGTTTTTTTGCATTTTCTGCGATTTTTTCTGCGATTGGTTTAGCCGGTTTATCCAAGCTGGTAAAGGGGCTATCAATCCCGTTGATATACATAACGACCGCCAGTGATGCGGCTACGCCTAATAAAACCCCTACTAATAATCCAGAAAAAAATGGACTGCCATTGCTGGCTCTTTTAGTACGTTCAGGGCTTGGTTTGTAATCTCTACTCATATTCATGTAATCCTTATTTTTTTAAAGCTAGCCTACATTTTATTCGGGGCGCTGACGCCCAGTAAATCCAGGCCATTTTTAAGCACTTGTTGCGTGGCGCAGATTAAGCTCAAGCGTGCCAGTTTCAGCGCTTCGTCATCAATTAAAAATTTATATTCGTTATAGTAGCTGTGCAAGTCGCTGGCTAACTCTTTTAAGTAGTTAGCAATCACATGCGGTGCAAGCTCAGTGGCTGCATTGGCAACCACCTCTGGGTATTCGCTCAGGCGTTGCATCAGCGCGGTTTCATGTGCGTTATTAAGTGGGCTTAAATCTACATGGATTAAGCTTGCCGTATCGCCATTCCATTGGCTCAACACGCTACAAATACGCGCATGCGCATATTGAATATAATAAACCGGGTTATCGTTGCTTTGACTACGGGCTAAATCAATATCAAACACCAATTGCGAATCCGCACGGCGTGCTGCCAGAAAATATCTGGTAGCGTCACAACCGACTTCTTCAATCAAATCACGCAGGGTCACATAGCTACCTGCACGTTTGGATAGTTTGACTTCTTCTCCGCCACGCATGACAGTGACCATTTGATGCAATACATAATCAGGCCAGCCTTGAGGAATGCCAATATCTAAAGCCTGCAAACCAGCGCGAACACGGGTAATCGTGCTGTGATGGTCGGCGCCCTGCTCGTTAATGACGCGCACAAAGCCGCGATTCCATTTATCGGTATGGTAGGCAATATCAGGCACAAAATAAGTGTAGCCACCATCGGTTTTACGCATGACGCGGTCTTTGTCATCGCCAAAGTCGGTAGTTTTGAGCCAAAGCGCTTGATGTTCTTCGTAAGTATGGCCGCGGTTGATGAGTGCTTGCACCGTTTGTTCAACATGGCCGGTGGTATAAAGCGCACTTTCGAGTGAAAACACGTCAAATTTAATTTGAAACGCTTTTAAGTCTAAATCTTGCTCGTGGCGTAAATACGCTACGCTAAAGGTGCGAATTGATTCTAAATCGTTAATATCACCGCTGGCAGTGACTTCAATATCATCGGCGATTACCGTGTGTTTGGTCAGAAAAGCCGCCGCAATATCATTGATATATTCGCCACGGTAACCGTTTTCTGGAAAGCTCACATGGTCAGTCGAGATGCCCTTGCATCGCGCCAAAACAGAAATGGTGAGGTTATCAATTTGCGCACCGGCATCGTTGTAATAAAACTCACGCGTCACATCCCAGCCATTTGCATCTAACAAACGCGCTAAACAATCCCCTACTGCCGCGCCACGCCCGTGCCCTACATGTAAAGGCCCAGTCGGGTTGGCAGATACAAACTCTACCTGCACCTTTTGTTTATTGCCGATGGTATTGCGCCCATATAGGCTAGCTGTTTTGAGTACTTCTTTAATCACCACTTGTTTAGATTGCGGACTCAAAAAGAAATTGATAAAACCCGCCCCCGCGATTTCAGTTTTAGCCACATATTCGCTGACTGGGAGGGCTTCAATAATCTGAGTAGCAATCGCACGTGGGTTTTGTTTAAGCGGTTTGGCCAAAACTAGTGCTAAATTTGTGGCAAAATCGCCATGGTCTGCAGATTTTGGGCGTTCTAATAAAATGTTTAAGTCAGCAACGTCAGGCGCAATAGTTTTTGCGGCGGCGGCCAATAATTGGGTAAGATGTGTTTTCACAGTAATTGCATAAAATGCTAAAAGCGGTATTTTAACCCAGATTATCACTTCGGACGTGAAGTGATAATCTGGGTTAGCTACTGTAATCACTTTTTATTTAATCAGGTTTTTTTAATCACAGCGTAATCAAATCACCATTGCCCAAGCCCATACTTAAAATTGCATTAGATGTACCGTTAGACCGCTTATTTGATTATTTAAGTGGTGGTGTTGCCGTGCAAATTGGTCAGCGTGTGCTGGTGCCGTTTGGCCGCCGTAACCAGATTGGTATTGTGGTGGGCGTAGCAGATAGCAGCGAATTTGCTATAGAAAAACTAAAAACCATCACGCAAGCATTTGTTGATGAGCAACCGCTCGATGCTCAAATGTTAAGCTTGGTTAAATTTAGCGCAGATTATTATCAATATCCGTTTGGTCAGGCATTGTTGGCTGCATTGCCCACACGTTTGCGCCAAATTGCCCCTGCCGTTTCACGCAAGCAATTTGCGTATCAATTGACAGATTTGGGACGAAACACGGATGTCGAGCACCTTGCAAAAAGGCAACGCGTGTTGCGTAGCGTATTGGTGGCGATGCAAACGGCTAAGCAATTGACGGAAGCTGAGCTGGATACTATTTCCAGTAGTGCGCGCAAAGCCGCGAAAGCGCTAGTGAGCTTAGGTTATGCTAACAGTGAACAGGTGCTGGCAGTGCAACGAGTGCCTGCCATATTGGCAACGCCTGAGCCGCCATTAAACGATGAGCAGACGCAGGCAGTGGCAAGTATTACAAAAGAAATTCATGCATTTAAAGCATGGTTATTGCATGGCATTACCGGCAGTGGTAAAACTGAAGTTTATATCCGTTTGATGCAACATATATTGCAACAAACTGATTCTCAAGCTAATGCTTCTCAAACCCCCAATTTTAAAAATCATGGCGCGCAAATACTGGTGCTAGTGCCAGAAATCAATCTTACGCCGCAGCTAGAGGCGCGGTTTAGAGCGCGCTTACCTCAATTTACTCTAGTGAGTTTACATAGCAGCCTGAGCGAGAGTGAACGCTTACATCATTGGCAACTGGCTCAATCTGGCGCTGCGCAAATCATCATCGGCACACGGCTTTCTATTTTTACGCCGTTGCCACATTTAAAGCTGATTATTATTGATGAAGAGCATGATAGTTCGTACAAACAGCAAGATAGCATGCGTTACCATGCTCGGGATATTGCATTGGTGCGAGCAAAGCGCTTGAATATCCCGGTAGTGCTGGGTTCTGCAACGCCCGCGCTTGAAAGTTGGTACAACGCGGTTGGCAATCAAGCTCAGCCTGATAAAAACCAAGTCAACAAATACGGCTTGTTGCGCTTAAAGCAACGTGCGGTTACTGCGGCACAGCTGCCACACATTGATTGTATTGATACGACTAAAGTGAATCTGCAACAAGGGTTGACGCCGCAGCTCATTGCTGCATTGCGATTAAGGTTAGCGCGTAAAGAACAGTCTTTATTATTTATCAATCGTCGTGGCTATTCTCCGGTGCTGCTGTGTTCTGCCTGCCATTGGATCGCCTCCTGCACCCGTTGCAGCAGCAAGCTGGTGGTGCATTTGGGGCAGAAGAGATTACGCTGTCACCATTGCGGTCATGAGCAAAAAATCCCCAATCAATGCCCCAGTTGTGGTGATGCAGATTTGCATCCTACCGGCCATGGCACACAGCGCCTGGAGCAAACCTTGGCGCAATTGCTGCCCACTGCGCGTATTGTGCGGGTGGATCGTGACAGCATCAGTCGCAAGCATGCGCTGGTGGAGATTTTAGATCAAGTGCACAATCAGGAAATTGATATTTTGGTGGGCACACAGATGCTAGCCAAAGGCCATGATTTTCCAAATTTAACCCTGGTAGGCGTGATTGATACCGACAGCGCCCTGCATAGTCCGGATTTTCGCGCCAGTGAGCGTTTGTTTGCGCAACTCATGCAAGTGGCTGGTCGCGCTGGCCGTGCAGATAAATCGGGTCAAGTCATTATTCAAACTGCGTTTCCAGACCATGCCTTGTTTAATGCGTTACGCTGTCAGGATTATGAACGTTACGCCAATGACTTGTTGCAAGAGCGCGAACAAGTGCAGTTTCCGCCCTACGTGTTTATGGCTTTATTACGCGCGGAAGCGAATGATTACGCGTTGGTGCAACAGTTTTTGCAGTTTGCATTTGAACAGGCACGCAGTTTAAGCAATGACGTGCTGGTTTATGACCCCGTGCGCCCGCAAATGGAACGTTTAAAAGGCATGGAACGTGGGCATATATTGATGCAAGCGAGCCATAGGCCAGCCTTGCAACGCCTACTTAAAACCTTGGTTAGCCAGCTCAGGGCACAGGCTATTGCCGCCAAGGTAAGGTGGGCGGTAGATGTAAATCCGTTAGAATTTTGATTGCAGCGCAATAGTGACGGAACAGAGGAGGGGCGCGGGTGATACTCAAAGGATGATGGATAACCATTGTTTCATGCCCATGGAGCTATGGCGGGTGCAATGGGGCAATCGTACCCTAGATCCTTGGCAATAGACTTGTATCATAGGCGTATCACCCGCGCCCCTCCTCTGCTCCGTCACTATATTTTAATACTGTAATTCAATTAAATGCACGCTATAAAATCCATTTAGAACAACCCATTTTGCGGCAAGATTTTTAGACCTTGCAAGGCGGCAAAAGCACCGGCAGAGCCAACCCCACTTGCACTATTTAAACCAATATGCATCGTAATATTGTTGTGAATCTGGTTAAGGTCACCGCCGATACGTGCTGCCTGGAACATGCCCTGATTGCGGATCTGCTGTAATACATCCCCTTGTCCGGGGACAACAACACTGACCCCGATACTGTTGTTAGAGAGTGTTACCGTGGCAACGGTGCCATCATTTCCGTTCGCAGATACTGAACCAGCGTGACCTTGTACCGCACTAGAAACTAAGCCGCCAGCCTGTGCTGATGACGAGATATTAACCTGCATATCAATACCGTTATTAATGCTGTTAGATTGCCCAGCCACCTGAATACTTTGAGAAACGCCACTCACGTTGGCTAACCCCGCGCCACCGCTCACAGAATTAGTTCCACCATTTTGCGCTGAAGCCGTATCTTGCCCTTGCGATACGATGGTAACGGTAGGCACATATTGCACGGTTGGTGTACTGCCATTACCTCGAAAATCGATATTAAGATTAGCGCCCGCAGTCACCAGATTACCGGTTGGTGTTTGCCATTGGCTCACCATTTCTATGCCAAAATACATGACCTGATTATTGCTGGCAAACTTGCCGCGCATGTGGCCCAAATCACTATCAGACACCTCTTGCATGTTGTTGAATATGTCAACGTCAGGAGGCAATGCGGCATTGGCCATTGGTGAAAAAGCAATAATGCCGGCAAGTGCTAACGCTAACTTTTTCGGGCGATTTCTAATATTCT
Organism: Methylotenera sp.; assembly: GCA_030655015.1. Classification (GTDB taxonomy): domain Bacteria; phylum Pseudomonadota; class Gammaproteobacteria; order Burkholderiales; family Methylophilaceae; genus Methylotenera. The sequence goes on from JAURWJ010000128.1 coordinate 10,944, forward strand.
TGTTTACGTGTTTTTGGCTAAGTTGGGTCTTTATCTCAGGTTTTGACGCCAAAGCCAGTTGACGTAAATACTGTGCATGTTGAATCGAATTTATCGTTAAAGTCCTGGTTGAAATAATCATTTTTAAACCTCCTTAAAACACCTAGTGCAGTTAACCCACCGGGGGTTTTATTGCTGTAATGTGGAACTGCCAGCTACGCGCCACATTAAAATTTCAAATAAATTAAGCGTATCCAAATTAAGCTTACTCAAATTAATCTTAAATTTACGCAAAGCCAGTCACACTTATAATCCGAGCATGTCAGAACGCACAAAGCCGTAATCAAATAACTCGGCATCGGTTAACGGGCGGTAGTTGTCCATTAAGGTGCGCGCAGTCAGGCCTTCCTTTGGTCGCAGCAACACTGACTCACGATCAAAGCCCTGCCCAATCACAGCAAATACAATACCGTTCCAGCTGGCATCAAACTCCTCCCGCTTCATAATGCGGTTACCCAAGGCAGGGTCTGCAATGTAGGCTTTATCGGCAGTGGATTTTCTGAGTACAACAAAATGTTTATAGCCTTTGTAATTCAGTAACACGATGGTCGGAATGGTGATTTTTTCTAATGTGGCGGGTTGTACGTTATAGCCACGCCCACGCATGCCAATGCTCTGTGTGTAGTTTTTAATATCCAGTAGTGAAAAGCCTTTTTGACGCACCAACTCCACGTCGCTTACTTTTAACATTCCCTCAATCACCTCTTCTTCAGTCAAGTTATGGTGATAGGCATAGTTCAGAATGGTCGCCAATGCTGCCGCCCCACAACTAAAATCGGTGTGTTGCTGTACCATATTGACGAACTTCATTTCACGCATACTGATGAGATTTTTGCGAATGACTGCGCCCCCGGGCAGAACGTTACCAAACGAGATGTCGGCAGCCTGCACTGGCGAGACTAATGATGCTGAAGTTGGATGACCAATATTCGCTGTAACAACGCTCGCAAGTATGACTACCGCAAACGCTAGAATTTTTTTGTGCTTAATGTGGTGTTGCATGGCAACTCTCTTTCCGCACCTTAATTGTTGCTAAAATTGCTACTAAGTCATTCGATAAAAATAATGTTAAGCGGATAAGTCCCAGCCAGAAAACTCTGACCGGGACTCGTTCAATAGCCTTTTGAGCTATCTACGCGCGATAGAAACTACTACCGAGAAATTACTCAGTAGGGCCAGGACCGCTACCGCCACCAACACCAGCTTGAGTTGCTGAGATTGCTAACCCGTTAAATTGTTGGTTGTTGGTACCTGACGCAATGTTCACACCGATATTGCCAGAGGCATTCATCAGTGCGTTATCACCTAATGTTGAGGTGTTAGTAGTTGCCAAGTTAACAGCAACCACTACTGGAATATATCCAGACACAGTGCCGGTGAGTGATTGGACACCAGCTTCAACAAAGCCTAGGTGACCATGCTCGCTACCTGAGTAGGTGCCGCTATTATTGAATGCTAGCGCACCGCCGTCGTCGTTAAGGTCACTACCACCTTGAGTTTGAGTATCTAAGTCAAAGTGACCGTCAGCTGAGCCGCCTGGATGTGGAGAGTGTTGCTGGCCAGCAGGAACATTTGCAGCGTCACCAGTCCAGATATCTGGATAAACATCACCGATTTGATCTGAAGTGCCAGTAGTCGTGCCAGATGCGCTACCGCTATAGCCGCCGAAACCAAGGCCGAAGTAACCACCACTAGCATTCAAGGCTAGATTAACCGCAACATTTTGCACTTCCTCTTCATGAATTGGTGTGTTGTTTGTGGTGTTGCCGCCGTTCAACTGATTAGCTTGCACGGTAGCAGTAGCGATACGTGCCACAGCGACTGAAGCTGCTAGATCGTTCTTTTGTTGATTATTGTTACCGGCAGAAATATTAACGCCGATGTTGCCAGAGGCATTAGCAAGGCCATTGCCACCTAGTGTGGCAGCATTGGTGTTGCCTTGGTAGTTAGTGGTATTACCCACTACAGCTTGCGTAGCAAAAATTTCTGCATCAGATGAACCGAATACGAAGCTCGCATCAGCGGCAGAGAATGCTGCTGCATTGGCTTGCTGGTTGTTGTCACCTGCGGTAACGTTTACGCCGATATTGCCAGAAGCATTATTGAGTGCATCGCCATTAACAGTAGCAGCGTTGGTGACTTCGTTGTTCAGCACATTATTACCGCCGTTAATTTGCTTGTCATCTACGATAGCGGTTGAGCTGGCATCGACATAAGCAAAGCCGCCTACATATATACGACCTTTAACCTCGATGTCTTGCTCAAAACTAATGTCTTTTTTGATGCTGACGCCGTCATGGTTATTGTGACCACCATTTGGGCCGTCATTGTTGTTACCTTCTGCAAAAGCGACTGGCGAGATAAATAGTGCAGCCAATGCCAACGCAATTGGGGTTTTATTTAATTGTAATTTCATGATATTCTCCGATTAAGGTTGGTTATAAAACAAAAGAACTACGGTTTCGCACCCAGTTGCACCTGAAGAGCGAAGTTATTGGCCGTACTGTTGCCCGACCCCGCCGACTGGTTGACCTGAACTAGCCCGTGTGCACCATCAAACGCGGAATCATTGATCGATACCGCTTGGTGACTCTTGCCAGCTCCTGCGCCAGTTGGTACTGCATTTGAAGTGGCGGCGGAGAGCACGCTTTCCGCTACCACCTCTTCAAACCCCATGGCAAACGCTGCACCGTTAGCTTGTGCATTTCCTACCCCGCTGGTTTGGTTGACTGAAATCAAGCCTGAGCTATTTGCAAAGACATTGCCTCCAATAACCGCAGGTGCGAGGTCTGGCAAGTTGCCTTGCCGTAGATCTGTCACTTGAATGCCTCCTACCAACCCGATAGCCGAGCCGCCTTGTGCATCCAATGCCACTGCTGCGGCATTTGCCTGGACATTTGAATCTCCTGCTGCCATGTTCACGGCAAAACGCCCGCGTACATGACTTAAAACGTTGCTATCAATGACACTCTGTGTGACATAGCCGGGTAAATCAGGTAAAGGATCTTGCGCCATTACCAAGCTGCTATGTAACACTGCTGGCACCACTAGCAATGTTGAAACTAAAATGGTTGAACCTTTCATAGCCATCTCCTTACTGACCGCTGGTGCGCATCACTGCGCCCGCCAAGCCACTTAAAGCACCAGTAGCCCCAGCGATGCCACCAGCCATTTGACCAGTTGCGCCTCCTACCGTGCCGGTGAGTGTTGATCCGAGCGATTGAATTGAACCGCCGCCAGTACTGTTCAGACCATGCCCACCAACCGTTACATTTGATAACCCCATCGCATTCGTCGCGTTAGTCACTACCCCTAAGCCCTGTGGTGTGTCAGTAGAAATATTGGCAAACTCGCTATCACCTATCTCCATAGATTTAAGGCTAGTTTGCTGACCATTGACAGCTTGTTTCACTTTGTCATCAGGTGAAACATCAATAGAAGTAGCGCGTCCAGGACTGCCTTCACGAATAGCATGGCGAACGGGAACATCACGCTGCAACACTACAGTGCCATCACCCGCCATGAGCGGTGTGGCATACAGCCCTTCCAGCGCAACAAATAATGCGGCTGGAATCGCTGCGTTCATTTTATGTTTATACATGTCTCTATTCATCGTATGTCTCCATCTCATCGTTGGTTAATGGTCAGATTGACGTTCTGGAAACCATGACGCCCGCTAACGTCATTATTTGTAGTGCGCTGATTATCGCTTCCACGTTCATCCCAAAGAATGACTGCCAGCCTCTCGTTGTCGCCCAAGTTTTCTGCTATACCGCCTTTACCGCTGATGACTGACAAATCAATATCCGTCATCGGTTCTGCTTGATTCCCCGTAGTTTGATTGCTGATCAAAGACAGAGACTCTAAATCTTCAACTAACCCAGAAAGCGGGTCAGCAAGCGCGGAAGTCGAACAGCACATTCCGATTACCCCTAACATGCAACCAACGAACCGTAGTCCGTTTAATCCGTTATTAACGGATTGATGTTTAGTCAACCAGTCCATGCTACTTCGCTCCTTGCTCACCGACCCTAACTTTATTACCTGATCATTTTTGTTCTTATTGCTGTAATAGTATTAGCAACGACTGTGCCATGTTTGTAACTACCTGTTTTTGTTAATTTAATTTGTATTTACACGAATATTCCATAGCGCGGCTTTGTATCATTCGTATTACATAAAGATTCGTGTATTTTTGTATGTCATTGAAATATATGAGCAAAAATAACTGCAAAAACTGTTTCAGTTTTGATACACGGTTAACGATAAAGGTGGGCGGGTGATAAAGCTATGTGTTGGCTTGGAGGGGTTTTAAGTTTGAAGTGATAGCGAATCTCATAAAATAATGGCAGCAGCCTATTATTTTGTAGGCGCACAATAAGTTGCGCGCCTACAAAGCCATGTCTTTATTTACAGGTATGCATTTATGAGAGCCGCTATCAATGATCTCAAAGTTTGCCTGAGGTTTGATCTCACTCCCTCTCGCAGGGAGATTTGATTCCAGATTGTTCATCAGGTTAAATATCCCCTCCCCCTTGCAGGGGGAGGGTTAGGGAGGGGGTCGAAACGTGGCAATATTGCTGCTCTATCCCCGTATCGAGTACGGGGCAGGCTCTACCCTTCCACACATGAATAATCTGCTTTAGCAGATATATTCAGTGGGGGTACCAGTTCGGTTCTAATGAATTATCAGGGTAGATTAAGATAAAAAAATTGGATTAACGCAGAGCGTTTAAGTGAGGTCGTTAATGCTATCTTGCTTAAAGTCCAACTCGTATTTTTGAATAAGTCTGTACAAGGTCATGCGTGACACTTTAAGCGCTTGTGCTGCTATTGTCATATTGCCATTATTCTTTTTCAAGGCATTACGAATAACCTCCATTTCTGCCGCATTTCTGGCAGCCTCCAGCGTGGTGACTAATCGTTTGCCGTCACGCCGATCAAGGTCAAGATCCTCTGGCGTAATCAGGCGTCGCTCGCACATCACCATGGCACGGCGAACGCGGCTGATAAGCTCGCGCACATTACCAGGCCATGCGTACTGATTCATGATGCGCAAGGCTGAAGGTGAAAATCCTTTGACGTTGCGCCGTTTTTCGTGGGCAAACTTATCAAAAAAATACTTAGCCAACACCTCAACATCGCCCTGTCTTTCACGCAGTGCCGGGGTTTTAATTTTGAGTACGTTTAAGCGATAGTAAAGGTCCTCACGAAAACGTCCCTCTGCAACGGCTGCTTCTAAATCAACGTGGGTTGCAGCCAGCACGCGCACATCTACCGGAATTTGTGAATTACCACCCACCCGCTCAATGGTTTTTTCCTGCAAAAAGCGCAAAAGATTCACTTGTAATTCAAGTGGCAAATCACCAATCTCATCCAAAAAAATGGTGCCACCGGCAGCCGACTCAATGCGGCCGATTTTGCGTTGGCTCGCACCCGTAAACGCGCCCTTTTCGTGCCCGAATAATTCTGATTGAATAAGACCGCTTGGTAGTGAGCCGCAATTCACTGCTACAAATGGCATCTTTCGTCTACTTGAGCGCTCATGTAGCGCAAGCGCCGCCAGCTCTTTGCCAGTGCCACTTTCCCCGGTAATCAGCACTGGTGCATCAACCCCCGCTACTTTGCGTATGTTGCGAAACAATTCCAGCATCTGCGGGCTGGCTCCCACCATTTCGTCCTCACCTATCGGTAGCTCAAGGTCTGTGACCACATCCTCCCACTTTATTGAAGCCATGCCATGGGCATGACCAAGCGTTGCTAGTAGCCTTTCTGGGGCGGGTGGAAGCGTGTGAAAATCATAAAAGGACTCACTGATTACCTGCTTGACATGGCTTTTGCTCATGCAACCTTTGGGTAGCAAAGCGACCCACTCTACAAAATCCACATTACGAAAAAGATTTTCAACCGGCGTAGCCAGTGAACCGTTTAGTCCATCAAACTGCGCAATGGCGACATGTGGGGTGTATTTGTCGATAATACTGGCTGCACCATCAACATTATTTGTTAATTTTACATCCCATCCTGCATCGCACATTTCGCCTACCAGAACGGAAGGTTTATCCGAGGAGTTAAAATAAAGCAAATTATGATTTTCTTTACTGTACATAACTAACCGCCTTTGGTTTTTAATACCCAAAAAACAAATCGCGCAAGTTTATAACTGTATTCGCCACATGCTGCATAAGCAAGCTGCCATAAAGGGTATTAAATTGTTATTTCATTAGTATTATTTATAACCATTCGGTCAATTATTTTTATAAAAAAATGGCAAATAGTTAACTTGTCTCACGGGTTGACTCTGCTTAAAAACTACATAGCGTTCAAACCTTAAAGTGTTGGGTGGGGCTGCCAGTAAATGTCTCTGGTTTAAAAAATCGCAACCTATTGCGCCCAGCCAATTTAGCCTGATACATCGCAATGTCAGCCTGTTTCTGCAGTTCAGGCACGGTGTAGCGGTGGTCGGTAAAAGTTGTCACCCCAATACTGGCTGTTATGTCATATTCAAGACCTGCCAGCTGAAATGGCTTGTTGATGGCGGCGAGCATTTTATTGCCAATCACCTCGGCTAAGGCTGCCGCTTCCTGTGGGTTTTCACTCAGGTTTTCTAACATGACCAAAAATTCATCCCCACCCAAGCGAGCGACCGTGTCACCTTCACGCACGCTAATAGCTAAGCGCTGTGCAACAATTTTCAGCATCAGGTCGCCAGTGTCATGCCCCAACGAATCGTTCAGCAATTTGAAATTATCCAAGTCTATGAACATCAACGCACAATGTCTTCTGGTCCGTGCGCTGGTAGCAATGGCTCTATGCATTCGGTCTAACAGTAACCGCCGATTGGGCAACCCTGTAAGCGCGTCATAAAATGCCAGTTGCTGTAACTCATCTTCTGCCACTTTGCGCGTTGTAATGTCGGTGAGCGTTGCAACATAATGTGACACTTCGCCAACTTCATTTTTTACCGCAGTGATGGTGAGCCACACCGGAAATATATCCCCGCACTTTTTGCGGTTCCATAGATCACCTTGCCACGTGCCCGTGGCATGAATACCAGACCACATTGCCGCATAAAAATCTTCACCGTGGCGCCCAGACCTCAATAGTCGCGGCGTCTGTCCCGTGACATCCTGCGCCGTATAACCAGTGATATCGGTAAAGGCATGGTTAACTTTTAATATTACATTGTTGGCATCCGTCACCATCATGCCCTCGCGCGACTCGAACACCGTAGCCGCCACGCGCAGTTCCTGTTCGGCCTGTTTTATTTCACTGATATCGGTGAGTGCAACACGCATCATCAACGTGCCTGCATCAAGCCGCGATACATTTTTTGAATCCATCGGCAGGCAATCTAGCCGAGCGTAAAATGTTGTGCCATCCGCACGCTGCATTTTTATATCACAACTTTTATGTTTATTCTGTTGCAGGACTTGTTGAAAATGCTGATGCCAATGGTCACTATCTTCATGTGATACAAAGCATAAAAAATGTTGTTTGAGCAGCGCCGCCCTGTTTTCACCCAACAGTTCGGCACTGATTAGATTAGCCTCGTTAATTACACCATTTTCACTAAGTGTAAGATACCCGACTGGCGCAAACTCATAGAGCGAAACGTATCGGTTGAGCGATTCTTCAAGCGATTCTTGAGTACGTCGCAGCTCTTCATTTTGCATCTCTAGCTCAAGCTGGTGCACCTGCAACTCGTGTGATCGTGCGTCACTATGAGCGTCTGTCACTCCAGTTTCAAGCGCATGCGCTATTTCGTCTTCAGCAGCTTGGCGCAACTTTGGAAGCTGTAACAAGTTCTCTAGTGTTTTTTTCATGGTGGCACCTATCAACAATCACTCAGCAACAATTGGCAGACATGGCGGTGCGAGTACAGGCTTACATATAAACAAAGACAACCTTGGCAATGATATGAAGGCATGATTTTCCCCGAGATATTGCCAACATTCCTACCTCAAGCCGTTTCTGTAGGTTGTCGCCACTGGTTTGGCCTCAGGCTGCGCATCGGCTTCCAATGATTGGAGTATGTCACCTCCCGACAAAAACCCGCGTTGCTTGGCGTGGTGATAAGCCAGTAAAGCAATCGAGTGTGCATGTTTGTCAGAAAAAGGCTCCCTATCATCAGCATCGTATTTATTTTTTTTGCTCTTTGTGTCCCATGCATGTCTCATTTTAATCCTTTACTAAACGATCACTGATGATCACTGGCAGAGGGTTTGTCATGCCTCGCAATCAAGCCTTAATCACAACGATGGATAAGGAAACAGAGTGTGCACTCTCCAAATAACTGTCAAATAACAATACACGGGAGCGTCACACACTAAAAATTTCACAGCTTCATCGTATGCCCATAAAAAAGCACACGCAATTGCAAATAAAGGTAAAGCAAATGGTAAGGAATGGCTATGCCACATAACCATTTTTTATTAATAAATGGTTATGTGGTGGATGATTTTTTAAGAATGATTAGCTGTGTAACGTAATCAGGTAGCTACGGAGGTTATCTGATTTGCTGTTGAGACCGAGCTTTGCGCGAATGTTTTTGCGGTGAATACTGATGGTTTCTGGTGAAAGCGATAAGGTTGCGGCAATGGCTTTAGTGGAAACACCCTCACGCACCATGGATGCCACTTGGATTTCTTTGGGCGTTAGGGTTTTATAGACGGATGAAAGACTAGATGCTGAGCCATAAGATGAAATCAGGCGCTGTAAATTGGCATCCAGTGCGCTTAGCAGACGCACTTGCTTGGGCTCGCGACTACTGCTTTTCAGTCTTTGCAAAAAGGGCATCACTTCTTGTTTCAGTTCAAGAATGAGTAGATTTTTAGCGTCGCAACTTTCAGATTCTCGCAGCTTGATCATGACTTTTAATGCGGTATTGACTTCCTCGGCCTCAACCTTGGCAAGCGTCAAGTCGGCAACCGTTTTTTTAACTTGCCGCTCTAAGTGTTTTCGAGCATCCAGCAGTATCTTTTCCGCTTTTTTCTGTACGGAAATATCTAAAAAAGAACCCACATAATGTGATATTTTTCCTTCCGCATCATTCACTGCGGTAATGTTCATCAGACTTGGAAATACTTCTCCATTTTTGCGCAGATTCCAAATTTCCCCTTGCCAGTATTGGTCATGGGTAATGGTGTTAAATATCTCTTGATAAAATACATTGTCATGCTGCCCAGACTTGAGTATTGACGCCGATTTGCCGATTGTCTCTTCAGCGCTATGGCCTGTAATCCTTGTAAATGCTTTGTTCACGCGAACGATGGTGCTATGTGCATCTGTCACCAACATGGCCTCTTGTACATCGAAGGCTTTAGCAGCAATGCGCAGCTCTTCTTCGGCTTGCTTGCGCTCGGTGATGTCTGTTAGTGTGATGCGCACAGTAATTGTGCCATCCTTGGTTTTTATAGGCAGAGCATCCAGATGTACAAAGCGCAACTCGCCATTTTCTCGTTTGATTTGCATGTCACAATTTTTGTGCACATTATGATAAATTATTTGCTTTATACAGAGATGAAAATGGTCAACCCAACCTGGCGCGATATGGCGGGAAAAAGGGCGTGACAACAGCTTTTTGCGCTCGCAACCCAGTAGTTCGGCTGCGGTAAAGTTTACCTCCGCTATCAGACCTGTCGCGGCCAAGGTAAGATAGCCCACAGGCGCGAACTCAAATAAATCTAAATATCGATCACGCGATTCTTCCAATGCAATATGCGCGCGCCGCAATTCATCATTTTGCATCTCCAGCTCAATCTGGTGCACCTGAAGTTCATGCAATAACTTATCTGCAGGTGCGGTAACCGCAGTGACAGCATTGAGTTGATTAGCCAAGTGCAACTCAGCTTCAGATCTAAGGCTGCGGCGGCGCTCATCAGGCGTCCTTCTTCTCTCTACTTGATCTTTATTGTCACTTTTACCTGTTGGAGTATCTCTCATTTGACCTCCTCAATCGCGAGTAAAATCAGTTGTGCATTGGCCATTTTTCCTGCGATGCAACGTGCATTCAGCCGCATGTTTCGATGCCCGATGGTCGGAAAATTATGCTCCACCAAATAGTCGTCAAATACTTCACCGCGAGTCAGCACGGCTTCCAGCAGTTTGCGTAATTTCGGAATGTTCCATTGGCCGCTCCCGAGCTCATAGATCGGTTGCCCGATGACTTCATCGGACGACACTTTGAACACTTTATAAAACGAATTGCTAACAGAAACCACCTGTAACGCATTGTTAAGCACAACAAGCGGCTCGCGCACTGTATTTACAATGCCCTCAGCTAGTGCCAGCGCATCTTGCATGACAATAACTTCTAACCGCGCAGTGATATTAGTAAAGGTAAGCACCAGCCCGTCGATGACGTTATCTAAACTGCGGTATGGCTGAATCCGCGCCAAGTACCACACGCCGTTGGTCGATTGTATTTCCCGCTCGTAAGGCATGAGTGTTTCCAACACTTTTTGTGCTGGCAGTAACAGATCATCACCTAACAAATTGGTTTTAATGTCGCCCAAGTGGCGGCCCACATCCGCTGGCGCCAACCGGTAGGCTTGCACGGCTTCGCGCGTGAAGCGACGAATATGCAGGTGTTGGTCAAGAAAAATAATACCAGAACTTACATTATCGAGCAGGTTTTTCATGTCACTTTGCATGCCCGACAATTGCTCAATATTGGACTGTAACTCTGCATTTACCGTAATCAGCTCTTCGTTGACTGATTGCAACTCCTCTTTAGAAGTCTCCAGCTCTTCATTGGTTGACTGAAGCTCCTCGTTGGTGGATTGCATTTCCTCGTTGCTGGAGAGCAACTCTTCATTGGTGACTTGTTGTTCTTCAATGGTGGCTAGTAGCGTTTCTTTAGTGTGTGCAAGTTCTTGTTCCAGCGTATCAATGCGTAGTTTGGTGCCGCTTTCCGTCACGCGCGGTAGCCGCTTGGGTTTGCTAGGGGTAGTGGTAGAAACGTCCTGAAAACTCAATAGCAATATGTTTTCGCCAGCCTCAGTGCCAGCCAGCCTGCGCAAACTGACGCTTACAACCGATAAGCTATCGTTAAATGAAATCGTCACTTCTCGGTTTAATGTTTGCAAGTTATCTTTAACAACAGCATGAAGCATGGAAAGCAATTCTAGCTGCAAGCTCTCTCGCGCCATATCAATGACGTTGAGGGAAGCCTGACCGGGTGCAGGCCGTAAGTATTTTCCAGTTTCACCATGCACAAAAAGAATATTGCCCTGCATATCTGTAACCACCGAGGCTGGCGCAAATAGCTGTAGCAACATGCGCCGGGTCAGCTCTACAAAATTGGCGTCCCTAGGTTTTTTAATCACCACATCGGGCACTTTGCTGACGATGGCTGAGCCCCACGATAAACCGTTGGTCAACAGCTTGCGTGCAGAAGCGTCGGTATGTATGGCGCGATAAAACTTCCATTTACGGTTGACCGAGTCAAACAGCTCGGTGTGATTGCCAATGCTTTCTGATGGTGAAACTAACAATATGCCGTCTGGCTTGAGCGCATAATGAAAGGTAGGAATCAGCCTGTTTTGCAACACCGGCTCAAGATAGATCATTAAATTGCGGCAACTGAGTAAATCCAGTTTAGTAAAAGGCGGGTCTTTAATCACGTTTTGTACGGCAAATACCACCATCTCGCGAAGGTCCTTTCGCACCCGGTAGCCGGTGTCTTCTTTAATGAAATATTTGCGCAAGCGTTCAGCAGAAACGTCCTGTGCAATATTGGGCAGATAAAAGCCAGCGCGCGCTTTGCCTATAGCGTCGTCGTCAAGATCAGTTGCATAAATTTGAGTTCTGAACTCACGGTGGCTCTCGTCCATCCATTCGCGCAGCAAAATAGCAATGGAATAAGCCTCTTCGCCTGTAGCACAACCTGCCACCCAAACACGGAACACATAATCATGGTCTTTGCCTGCTAACAGTTGCGGCAAAATATGATGTTTGAGCTCCTCAAAAGCTTCAGTATCGCGGAAAAAACTGGTGACATTGATCAGCAGTTCCTTGAATAACAGTTGCACCTCAGCGGGATGTTCTTTGAGAAAATGCAAATAAACTTCGGTATCTTCAATATTATGCAGTGACATCCTTCTTTCAATGCGGCGGGTGATCGTAGTTTTTTTGTATTGCGAGAAATCATGTCCGCAGCCACTGCGTAGCGTCATTAAAATATGGTTAATGCCTACCTCAGTCAGCTGAGATGATTTTGCAGCGCGTGGGGCTATCAGGTGCTGTAAATCTCCCATTAGCTGCTGCGGCATCTCTTTAGCGGGTAGTACGTAGGTGGCATAGCCTGCATGAATAGCGCTGCTGGGCATGCCGTCAAATTTTGCATTTGCGGGTGTTTGTACGAGTGTAATGCCGCCTGCGCCAATAATGGCACGCAAGCCCAAGGTGCCATCGGTGCCTGTACCAGAGAGTACGATCCCGATAGCCTTCTCTCCCTGATCTTCGGCCAGCGAGCGCATAAATGCATCAATCGGCATACGCTGACCACGTGGCTCATTAGGTACACTCAGCTGCAATTTACCGTGAAAAATCGCCATATCACGGTTAGGCGGAATCACATAAACAGCGTTAGGGGCAACTTGCATTTGGTCTTGCGCCTCAACCACAGGTAAGCGTGTTGAGCGTTGCAGAATTTCGGTGAGGATGCTGGTATGGCTAGGGTCAAGATGTTGTATCAGTACAAAAGCCATGCCGCAATCAGTAGGCACCTGATGAAAAAACTGCTCAAACGCCTCTAGCCCGCCAGCAGAGGCGCCCATGCCGATAATAGGAAAGCTGCCTTCCGGCGTGACCTCGACCGGTACTTGCCCCATGGATTTTCTGCTTACTTTTCTGGCAGTCACAAGTTGTCTTTCTTCAAATGCAAGCTATTGTATGTAATCGACAAAATTATAAAACGTCCGCTCTTAATTTGCACTATATCACAAGCTTGGCGCGGCATACTCCAGTATGGATAGTAATGAAATGTATTGTTGCATATAGCAACAAAAAACCCGCTTCAGCGATACACTGAAGCGGGTTGAATAACATGCCTGGATTCGTCGCAAATGACGACTTGCTGGGCAAGCTTAGAAGTTATACGGGAACTTAATGCCCACCGTCACGTCTGGTGCATCTGGTGTGACACCCATGCCGACGTTGGCCACCATTGAAAGCTTGTCAGACATGGCATAAGTGATGCCAAAGTTAAGCGAGCCAGCACTGGCATCGCTACCGGTGACGCTATTCCATCCTTGCCCCGCTTGTTTAATACGCGCTTTATGTGAAAAGCGGTGCGCATAAGACATGCTAGTACTCATGCGATCACTCAATGCAAAGGCAAAGCCACCACCTAACTGGTATGAATCGCCCAAATCAATCTCGCCCGAAACTTTATCGCCAGGGGTCCCGCTAATATCACTAAATTTGCGTGAGAAATTGTGAGAATAGCCAATATTTGCGAACAAAATGGCTGGGTCTATTGTTTTAACAAAAGTTAATCCAGTAGAAAGTGACCATAAGCCATTTCCCGTTGGAAGGTCATTAGGCGCAGAAACATCACCAACCTTTGTAAACTTGATACCATAAGGGTCCTTACCCGTTGGCGCTTTTACACGGACATTTAAAACAATATCTGGGCTTGTCGGTGTTTCTGGGAACAGGCGGTAATAGGCGCCTGCGCTTACATCGCCGATGTCAGCATTGCTCACATCACGCTCACCCAATGTTGAAGCGCTTCCACCTACTCCGCTGGATTCAAAAGTTGAATTGCGGTAAAGAAACGGTGCATTAAAGTCAAATTGCAAACGGTCTGTCACGCCATAGCGCCCTGTCACATCCAGTTGCACAATGTCAGATTTAATGCGGTCTAGTTTGATGTTGCCTAGAAAAATTGCATCTAAAGCCAAAAAGCCTTCCAACGTTAGTTGGCGACGATCAGAGTGACTATAACTTATACCTGTTTCCAGTGTAAAAGTCTTATTAAACAATGCGTTTTGCTCACGATAAACCGCCTCAGCGCTACGCGATGCCGGCGCTTCTTTCACAACAGGCTCATTGGTCACTTGTTCCGGCCGGCTTTCATCGCTGGTCGTTTGAGTGGTGCTGGTGTCAGCCGCGACTACCGTTTTATTCACGGCATGCATCGGCCTCGCCTGCCCCTGACCTGAGTTTTCGAGCTGCTGCAACCTTTGTGCCAAAGATTGCAAGGTAGCGCTTTGCGCTTCGTAGCGATTGTTTAATTCACCAAGCTGTTTGCGCAACTCCGCCACATCTTGTGCATCTGTGGCTGGGTCAGCCGCCCAAACGTTGGATGAGAGGCAGGTAGCCACCGCTAACGCAACGCCGCTTAATTTAAAAAAGTGGTTATTCATCAGTTAGGTATTCCCATAAAAATGCACAAAATTCACTGTTTGTTGCGTAGAAAAGACTGGGGTTTTTTACAGGGCACCCTACAGTCATTCCAGTTAAATCACACACGTCAGCACATGCGTAAAAATACGCACACTAATATTAGCTTAGAGGCACACTTTATAAGGCTGGCTGACAGGGTGCAATCAATTATTCTAGGGGGCTAAAATGGTAGTTAATGGGTATAAAAAATACCTATTATTTTAAAAGACCCTAAATTTGCTCGATGTGCCCTTGAACTTATTTTTCGCCAAGAACTGGTAAGCGGGAGTAACGAATTGAGATTTTTATGAATAAATCAGTGCTTCCTTAGGCGCCATGCAAAAATAACTACCCTCAGTGATTTGATAGAGCCAATGGTATTAGTGGTAAAATGTCGCTTAGAAATCGCACAACTAAACGCATAAGTGCTCATAAGCTTTTATTAAATAGTAGGTTGTACTGCGGGTGTAGTTCAATGGTAGAACGCTAGCTTCCCAAGCTCGATACGCGGGTCCGATTCCCGTCACCCGCTCCATTTTTGATGTAATTAAGACTTAACGGTAGAAGAAAATAATGGCAAATCTTGCACCTCCTTCAGTACTCACTTTTGCAGGCACCGACCCCAGTGGCGGTGCTGGTTTGCAGGCAGATATTCTCACGTTTGCCAGTATTGGTTGTCATCCATTGTCTGTGGTAACCGCCATCACTGCACAAGATACCGTGGGTGTAGATGGAGTGCTGGCGATGGACCCAGATTGGGTCAATGATCAGGCACGTGCCATTCTAGAAGACGTTCAGGTGTCGGCATTTAAGCTGGGATTGTTAGGCTCGGTTGAAAATATTGCAGTGATTGCGGAAATCATGGCTGATTATCCTGATATACCATTACTCATCGATCCAATTTTAACTTCAGGCCGCGGGGATGATTTAACGAACGATGAAATGATGGAGGCCATGATTGAGCTGCTTTTTCCTCAAGCCACGTTGATTACACCCAATAGCCTGGAAGCACGTAGATTTGCTTTTGCCGATGAGGCGGATGAAGTCGGGTTGACTAGCTTAGATGAAAGTGCCGCGCGCCTGTTGGCGATGGGCAGTGAATATGTGTTGATTACCGGCACGCATGAGCGCACCACTGAAGTGACCAATATTTTATATGGCGACAACAAACTCATCAAAACTTACAAATGGGAGCGCTTGCCTGGCAGTTATCATGGTTCTGGCTGCACGCTAACCAGTGCGATTGCTGCTTGCATGGCACATGGACTAAGCCTTGAAGAAGCGGTGCTAGAAGCGCAGGAATATACTTGGCAAACCCTTAAGAACGGCTTTAGGCCTGGCATGGGGCAATATATTCCTGACCGTATGTTCTGGGCGCGTGATGAAGAAGATACCCCTGTTAATAGCGGTGATGGCAGCGTTAAAACGCATTAACACCGTTATTACTTAAGGTATTTTTTGTATGATTACTGGTTTATATGCCGTGACACCAGACGAGCAAAATACCGACGTGCTGGTGGCTAAAGTTGAAGCCGCCTTACAAGGTGGTGTTAAAGTTTTGCAGTATCGCAACAAATTTGCTAATTACAAGTTGCAAACGCAACAAGCGCACGCATTGTTATCCTTGTGTCGCCAATATCATGTACCACTGATTATTAACGACTCCATTGAGCTTTGCCTCACGTTAGATGCAGATGGCGTACATTTAGGTGCAGATGACGGCAACTTGAGTGAAGCGCGTGCCAGATTGGGTGCTAATAAAATTATGGGCGCTTCGTGCTATAACCGTTTTGAATTAGCCGTATCTGCGCAGCAAGCGGGTGCAGATTATGTGGCTTTTGGCGCATGTTTTGCATCGAGTACCAAGCCGAATGCGCTGGTGGCGGGGTTGGAATTGTTTACTCGCGCTAAAGTTGAACTTACTATTACTATTCCTATTGTTGCCATTGGTGGCATCACTTTAGAAAATGCACCATTAGCCATCGAAGCAGGTGCAGATTCAATCGCGGTGATTAACGCAATTTTTAACGTACAAGATGTAAAATCGACCACTCAACAATTTACAAAGCTATTCATATAATGACCTCACTCAATCAAACCCTTTTTGAAAAATCCTCTAAATTGATTCCAGGTGGCGTGAACTCACCTGTGCGCGCGTTTCGCAGTGTGGGAGGTACGCCGATATTTTTCAAAAAAGGGCTGGGTTCTAAGCTTTGGGATGTCGACGGTAAGGAATATATCGATTACATCAACTCTTGGGGGCCGATGATCGTAGGTCATGCGCACCCGGATGTGATTAAAGCGGTGCAAGAGGTGGCGGCAAATAGTTTATCATTTGGCGCGCCAACGGGTTTAGAGCTTGAAATGGCTGAGCTTATTAATAAGCTGGTGCCGAGCATGGAGCAGGTGCGTTTGGTGAGCAGTGGTACCGAGGCTACTATGAGTGCGATTCGCGTTGCGCGCGGTTTTACTGGGCGCAATAAGCTGGTTAAGTTTGAAGGTTGCTACCATGGTCACTCCGACGCTTTGTTAGTAAAAGCGGGCTCTGGTTTACTCACGTTTGGCAAAAGCAATCAGTTAGGTGTTCCAAGTTCTGCGGGTGTTCCAGCGGAAGTGGCTGCTCACACTTTAACGCTTGAATATAACAATACGCAATCACTAAAAGATTTGTTTGCCCAAATGGGTGATGAAATTGCCTGTGTGATTATTGAGCCCGTGGTTGGTAACATGAACTTAATCGTGCCCACGCAAGAATTTTTACAAACGTTGCGTGCGCTTTGCACTAAGCATGGTGCAGTGCTGATTTTTGATGAGGTAATGACAGGCTTCCGCGTGGCTTTAGGGGGTGCTCAAGCTCTGTATAACATCAAGCCTGATATGACCACGCTGGGTAAGGTGATCGGTGGCGGCTTGCCGGTGGGTGCATTTGGTGGTCGTAAAGATATTATGCAATGTTTGGCTCCGCTGGGTGCGGTTTATCAAGCCGGCACGCTATCAGGCAACCCGGTGGCCGTGACTGCGGGTCTTGAAACTCTGAAGCTGATTCAGGCGCCGGATTTCCATGCCAAGCTGACGGCACAAACCAAAAAGTTGGTGGATGGTCTGAAAGCGGCGGCAGCAGAGGCGGGGGTGGTATTCAGCGCGCAAAGCGTGGGCGGTATGTTTGGAATTTATTTTAGTGAAAAATGCCCAACAAGCTTTAATGAGGTGATGCAGTCTAACAAAGACCACTTTAATCAATTTTTTCACAGCATGTTAGATTCTGGTATTTATTTGGGTCCGTCAGCATTTGAGGCTGGGTTTGTATCAGCCGCACATACGGATGAAGATATTGCTTTTACGATTGATGCGGCAAAAAAAGCATTTAAATTGCTGGTGGCACATTAACTTATAAAAAGCAGTTGTCCACGAAATTCACGAACATACACGAACAAAATCAAATGGATATGTGTACTTAAGTTGGCACCCTATGGGTGAGTGTAACGGTTGATTTATCTCTTTAGTATTTTTCGTGGTTTTTGTGTTGTTCGTGGATTAAAAGCCGTTTTTAGGATTAATCGTGGGGTAACAGTGTTAATTTCATTAAAGATTATTTAATAAATAATCTTTATCTTTCATATCTATCTTATTGAACTCATAGGTATTTAGCGGTAAACTTGAAGGTTCCGCTAAATGTTTTGTGATTAGATAATATGGCATCAGATTTAAGTAACCAAATTGGTTTAGAGAACAACCCGGCCGCGCAGAGTAATGTTGCGTCAGCTAACCCGGAAATATATTCAGGGCGACCAGCAGAGCAGGGTTTATATAATCCTTCTAATGAGCGTGATGCTTGTGGTGTTGGCTTTGTTGCCCATATCAAGGGTGATAAGAGTCACGACATCGTACAAAAAGGTCTGGAGTTGCTGACTAACCTTACGCACCGTGGCGCCACTGGCTATGACCCTAAATTAGGCGATGGCGCTGGTTTGCTGATGCAAGTGCCAGATGCGTTTATGCGTAAAGAGGCTGCCAAGCTTAATATCAACTTGCCCGTTGCCGGGCAGTATGCCGTAGGTAATGTGTTTTTACCGCAAGCTGCAAAAAATCGCGAGGCATGTGAGGCGATATTCACTAAAATTATCGCGGAAGAAAATCAAAGACTGTTAGGCTGGCGCGATGTGCCGGTTGATAACAGCAATATCGCCCAAGCCGCGCGTGATGTTGAACCGATCATGCGTCAGGTGTTCATTGCGAGTAACGCTGCAGACCAAAATATATTCGAGCGCAAATTATTTGTCATTCGTAAACGCATTGAGCATGCAATACGCGCGCTTGAGCTAAAAGATAACGCTGCCTTTTATATGCCGTCATTGTCTTCGCGCACCATCGTCTATAAAGGCATGTTGCTCGCAAATGAAGTGGGCGTTTATTACAAAGATCTCATGGACGAAAGCGTCGTTTCAGCGCTTGCATTGGTACACCAGCGTTTTTCAACCAATACCTTCCCTGCTTGGGATTTGGCACATCCGTTCCGCATGATTGCGCATAACGGCGAAATCAACACGGTTCAGGGTAACGTGAACTGGATGGCAGCGCGCCATGAAACGATGCGCTCAAGCGTGCTGGGTGAAGATTTAGAGAAGTTGTGGCCGTTGATTGTAGATGGCCAATCAGACTCAGCATGTTTTGACAACTGTCTGGAATTACTGGTGGCGGGCGGTTATAGCTTGCCGCACGCGATGATGATGCTCATTCCAGAGGCGTGGTCAGGTAATCCGCTAATGGATGAAGAGCGCCGTGCATTCTATGAATACCACGCCGCGTTGATGGAGCCATGGGATGGCCCAGCCGCAGTTGCATTTACCGATGGTCGTATGATCGGTGCTACTTTAGACCGTAACGGTTTGCGCCCGGCGCGTTATTTAGTGACAGATGATGACCTTGTAATGATGGCGTCTGAGATGGGCGTGCTGACATTCCCGCAGACAAAAATTGTTAAAAAATGGCGTTTAGAGCCGGGAAGAATGCTGTTGATTGACATGGAGCAAGGTCGCATCATTGATGATGCTGAGGTGAAAAACACACTTGCAACCGCTAAACCCTATAAAAAATGGATTGAGAAATCACGCTATTTCTTAAGTGATATGCCAACAGTAGAAGGTCATCTTGAGTTGGCGGCTGATTTGTTAGATACACAGCAAGCCTTTGGATACACGCAAGAAGACATCAAGTTTGTGTTGCAGCCAATGGTGAAAAATGGTGAAGAAGCCTCAGGTTCAATGGGTAACGATGCGGCTTTGCCAGTGTTGTCAGCTAAGCCTAAAGTCTTATACAACTACTTTAAACAGTTATTTGCGCAAGTGACTAACCCGCCGATTGATCCAATTCGCGAAGAATTAGTGATGTCGCTTGTGACCTTTATCGGGCCCAAACCTAACTTGCTTGGTGTGGATGAAACCACGCCACCAATCCGCTTGGAAGCTAGTCAACCTGTGTTGACGCTAGAGGAGTTGGCGCAATTAAAGGCAATTGCGACACTGACACAAAATCAATATAAATCGCTGGTGCTGGATATTACCTACCCCGCTGAACAAGGCAAAGCGGGCATGGCCGCGGCTGTGGCAAGCATTACCAATGCGGCTTCAAGTGCGGTGCAGGATGGTTTTAATATCTTGATTTTGTCAGATCGCAATGTCAGCGAATCACGTGTTGCTATCCCGGCGTTGCTAGCTTGTTCTGCTACGCATGAGCATTTGGTGAAAGCCGGTTTAAGAACCAGCACTGGCCTAGTGATTGATACCGGCTCTGCGCGTGAAGTGCATCACTTTGCATTGTTGGCAGGCTATGGCGCTGAGGCGGTTTGTCCATGGCTTACTTTTGAGACCATTAAAGAAATTGAAGCCGATAGCGGCAAGGCCAATAAAAACTTTGTGAAAGCGATTAGCAAAGGCTTGTATAAAGTGATGTCTAAAATGGGCATTTCTACTTATCAATCTTATTGTGGCGCACAAATTTTTGAAGCGATTGGTTTAAATAGTGCATTTGTCGAGCAGTATTTTACTGGCACAGTTACCAATATTGAAGGCATTGGTTTGGACCAAGTGGCTGAAGAAGCAGTACGTTTGCATACCGCTGCGTTTGGGTCAGACCCTGTATTGGCAAATAGTCTGGATGCCGGCGGTGAGTATGCTTTCCGCGTTCGTGGTGAAGAGCACACCTGGACTCCGGAATCTATCGCCAAGCTGCAAAACGCGACGCGTACAGGTCAGTATGAAACTTATAAAGAATATGCCAAGCTGATTAACGACCAAACACGCCGTCACATGACGTTACGTGGTTTATTCGAGATTAAATCAGCGGGTGCTGCTATTCCTTTAGACCAAGTTGAATCTGCTAAAGAAATTGTAAAGCGCTTTGCAACTGGTGCGATGTCGCTCGGCTCAATTTCAACTGAAGCACATGCTACGCTTGCGATTGCCATGAACCGCATTGGCGGTAAATCCAATACCGGTGAAGGTGGCGAAGATGCTAAGCGCTTTATTCCGGTAGCGACTGCCTCAAGCATGGCAGCCGTGATTGGTCATGATTTGATTGAAGCTGACGTTGCCTTGCAAGCGGGTGACTCTATGCGCTCACGCATTAAGCAGGTGGCATCTGGTCGTTTTGGTGTAACTGCTGAGTACTTAGCCAGTGCTGATCAAATTCAGATTAAAATGGCACAAGGTGCAAAACCGGGTGAAGGCGGCCAGTTACCTGGCCATAAAGTGAGTGAATACATTGCCAAGTTACGTTTCTCTGTGCCTGGCGTAGGTTTAATTTCACCTCCTCCACATCATGATATTTACTCGATTGAAGATTTAGCACAGTTGATTCATGATCTGAAAAACGCCAATCCAAAGGCATCAATTTCAGTGAAGTTAGTGTCAGAAACTGGCGTGGGCACGGTGGCAGCCGGTGTAGCAAAAGCAAAATCAGACCACATCGTGATTGCAGGTCACGATGGCGGTACAGGTGCATCACCTTTATCCTCTGTTAAACACGCGGGTACACCGTGGGAGTTGGGTTTATCTGAAACGCAACAAACCTTGGTGCTTAACCAATTGCGTGGCCGCGTGGTAGTGCAAGTGGATGGCCAAATGAAAACAGGCCGTGATGTACTGATTGGCGCTTTATTAGGTGCTGATGAATTTGGCTTTGCAACCGCTCCGTTAGTGGTTGAGGGCTGTATCATGATGCGTAAATGCCACCTCAATACGTGTCCAGTGGGCGTTGCAACGCAAGACCCACTGCTACGTAAGCGCTTTACAGGGCAGCCTGAACATGTGGTGAATTACTTCTTCTTTGTGGCTGAAGAAGTGCGCGAATTGATGGCTTCAATCGGCATTGCTAAATTTGATGACTTAATCGGCCGACCAGATTTATTGGATATGCAGGCAGGAATCGAGCATTGGAAAATCAATGGCCTGGATTTCAGTAAAGTGTTCCATCAACCTGATATGCCTGCTAGTGTTTCACGTAAAAATAACGACGTGCAAGACCATGGTTTAATCAATGCGCTTGATAATCAATTAGTCGCTTTAGCAAAACCTGCAATAGAAAAAGGTGAAAAAGTTGTGTTGGATATCCCAATTTCTAACACTAATCGGACTGTGGGTACGATGTTGTCACACCAAGTTGCAAGCCGTTATGGCAATGCAGGTTTGCCGCATGACACGATACGTGTGAACTTTACTGGTACCTCAGGCCAAAGTTTTGCCGCATTTTTGGCCAAAGGTATTAGCTTTGAATTGACAGGTGAAGGCAATGACTATGTAGGTAAAGGCTTATGCGGTGGCCGTATTGTGATTAAGCCGCCTCAAGCATTCCGTGGTATTTCACATGAAAATATTATTGTTGGTAACACCGTGATGTACGGCGCGACCACTGGTGAAAGCTACTTCAGCGGTGTAGCTGGCGAGCGCTTCTGTGTGCGTAACTCAGGTGCATCTGCAGTGGTTGAAGGTGTGGGTAATCATGGTTGTGAGTACATGACAGGCGGCACAGTGGTGGTGCTTGGCTTAACTGGCCAAAACTTCGCGGCAGGCATGAGCGGTGGCGTGGCTTATGTGTATGATGAAGATGGCTTATTTGCTAAACGTTGCAATATGGGCATGGTATCTTTAGAAAAAGTCGAACATGCAGCCAATGTGGCAAAAAATGCCGTGCATCACCTTGATCAGCCGGATGAGGTCACGTTGCTTGATTTAATTAACAAGCATATCGGCTATACCAATAGTGGGCGTGCCAAGGCGATTCTTGCCGATTGGGAAAATGCGCGCGATAAATTTGTCAAAGTCATGCCGAACGAATATAAACGCGCCTTAGTTGAGCTTGCAGAAGATAAAGCACTGATAGCGGCTTAGAGTCGCTTTTAATATGAAATAAGTGAAGAGACTCTTAATGGGAAAAGGCTTTATAGTATGGGTAAAGTAACTGGATTTATGGAATTTCAACGTCTGTCCGAGGCGAATTTGCCGGTTCAGGATCGCGTTAAGAACTACAAGGAATTTGTATTACATTTAACGGATGACCAAGCCAAGCAGCAGGGTGCGCGCTGCATGGATTGCGGCATTCCGTTCTGCACTACGGGTTGCCCAATCAATAATATCATTCCGGATTGGAATGACTTGGTTTACAACCAGGATTGGCACGGTGCAATTGATGTATTGCATTCAACCAACAACTTCCCTGAGTTTACGGGCCGTATCTGCCCAGCACCATGTGAAGCCGCTTGTACTTTAAATATCAATGCTGACGCAGTCGGTATTAAATCGATTGAACACGCGATTATTGATAAAGCATGGGACAATAATTGGGTGCAACCGCAAATTAACCCAAATAAAACAGGTAAAAAAGTAGCGGTTGTAGGCTCTGGCCCTGCTGGCTTGGCTGCTGCGCAACAATTGGCACGTGCTGGCCACGCAGTTGTTGTGTTAGAAAAAAGTGACCGTATCGGCGGCTTATTACGTTACGGTATTCCAGACTTTAAAATGGAAAAATCGCACATTGACCGCCGTATGGTACAAATGGTGGCTGAAGGCGTTGAGTTTCGTGTCAATCAACATGTGGGCGAAAACGTCAATGCAGATGATTTGGTCGCAGAATTTGATGCAGTAGTTTTAGCTGCGGGTGCAGAACAGCCACGTAATTTACCCGTCACAGGTCGTGAGCTGGATGGTGTGCATTTTGCGATGGACTTTTTAACACCACAGAATAAAGTGAATGCAGGGGATGTCATCCCTAATCAAATTAGGGCCACAGGCAAGCACGTTATCGTGATTGGTGGTGGCGATACCGGTTCTGATTGCGTGGGTACTTCAAACCGTCATGGCGCTGCGAGTATTACGCAGTTTGAATTGATGCCACAACCGCCGGAAAAAGAAAACAAAGAGCTTGTTTGGCCAAATTGGCCGCTCAAAATGCGTACTTCAAGTTCGCATGAAGAAGGTGCAAACCGTGACTGGTCCATTACCACCAAAGAGCTGATTGGTGAAAATGGTAAAGTGGTTGCCCTTAAAGGCGCACGCGTGGAGTGGAAAGACGGAAAAATGTCTGAAATCTCCGGTTCAGAATTTACTATTCCCGCAGATTTAGTATTTTTAGCCATGGGTTTTGTCTCTCCAGTACAAAAACTGCTAGAAGCGTTTGGTGTTGAAAAAGATCAACGTGGAAACGCAAAAGCTGCAACAGACGGTGCAAACTGCTACAAAACGAGTAAAGACAAAGTATTTGCAGCAGGTGATGTGCGTCGTGGTCAATCATTAGTGGTGTGGGCAATCCGTGAGGGTCGCCAAGCCGCGCGGGCCGTTGATGAATTTTTAATGGGTTCATCTACACTGCCGCTCTAATTTGAAATCAAATCTACACAAATGTTAAAAAATCAAAGGATGCAAAGCTAGCGTAGCCTCGATGGAATGAAATAGAATCGAGGGGAATGTAAGCCAAATCCCTTGATTCTCGCTTCGCTTCATCAAGGCTACGCTGACTAGGGTATTAAAATGAGTCAATTACAAAACGATACTTTTTTACGTGCGCTGATGCGCGAACCAACCGATTACACTCCAGTATGGATGATGCGCCAAGCTGGCCGCTATTTACCTGAATATCGTGAAAGTCGCAAAACTGCGGGCAGCTTTTTAAGTTTGTGTAAAAACGCACAGTTTGCGACAGATGTTACATTGCAGCCATTAGATCGTTACCCCTTAATTGATACTGCTATTTTGTTCTCGGACATTCTTACCGTACCAGATGCGATGGGTTTAGGCTTGTATTTTGAAGAAGGTGAAGGCCCGAAATTTGAGCGCACTTTGCAACAAGAAGCGGATATTCAAAAGTTAGTGGTGCCAGATATGGCTAAACTGCAATATGTATTTGATGCCGTGAGCAGTATACGCAAAGCTTTAAATGGCAGAGTGCCGTTGATTGGCTTTTCCGGCAGCCCGTGGACACTGGCGACCTACATGGTAGAAGGTAAAGGCGGCACAGACTTTTTAACTATCAAAAAAATGGCTTATGCCCGTCCGGATTTATTACACCATATTTTAGAAACTACCGCGCAAACGGTGATTCAATATCTTAATGCGCAAATTACCGCAGGTGCGCAAGCAGTGATGATATTTGATTCATGGGGCGGTGCGCTTTCACACGATGCTTATACTGAGTTTTCACTCAACTACATGCAAAAAATTGTAGCGGGTTTAATTAAAGACAATGATGGTCGCAAAGTGCCTAGCATTGTATTCACCAAAGGCGGCGCACTATGGCTAGAAGCACAGGCTGAAATTGGCGCGGATGCACTAGGGCTAGATTGGACGGTAGATATTGGCAGTGCGCGTAAACGTGTGGGCGACAAAGTGGCGCTGCAAGGCAACCTAGACCCTGCTGTATTGCTATCAACACCAGAAGCGATTGAAAAACAAGTGGCCAGTGTGTTGGCAAGTTACGGACATGGCAATGGCCATGTGTTTAACTTAGGTCATGGCATTACCCAATGGACACCACCTGAGAATGCGGCAGCAATGCTAGAGGCGGTTAGGCATCATAGTAAGCAGTATCATCAGTAATTAAAAAACCCGCAAATGATGCGGGTTTTTTAATTTTTGCGTCAATTATTTCAATGACATACGTTTTAGCGTCTCATCTTTATCAATAAACTTATGTTTTAACGCACCAGCAATGTGCAAAATGATGAATGCCACAAATATCATGCCAACAATTTCGTGTACTTCATGGAACAGTTCACGTAAATTTTTGTTGTCTAGCCCGCCAATGAAATCAATGCCAAACCACATGACACCATATTTGCTGTTAACCGCCATAATAAGACCACTAACAGGCATGGCAATCATCAATAAATAAAGTAAATGATGTGCGCCGGTAGCGAGCTTTCTTTCCCACGCCTTGTATGAGGCTAACATCGCTGGTGGGCGATGCGTAATGCGCCAAAGCACGCGGAGTGTAATCAAAGCCAATAAAGTAATGCCTATCGATTTATGCAAATTAAAGTAAAACGTTCTAGGGCTGGCGGCTTCAGAAAGCTGCCAGGTGTAAACGCCTAAATCAAATAAATCAAAGGCAGTTTGTTTGGCGGCATCTTTAGGGATTTCACTCATATACCAGCCCAGTGCAAACATCACAAAAATACCAAGGGCAACAAGACCATGTAGCACAATGGCGGTTTTCGTATAGCGTGTTGAGTTGTGATTCATAGTAATATCCTGAAGGAAGTAAATGTTATGGTATGTGACAATGATCACAACCAATAATTGCATAAAAGCGCATCA
>JAURWJ010000008.1 GCA_030655015.1 Methylotenera sp.
CATTGCCAGCCATTGGCCATTTTCAGCAAGCAGATGCTTAGTGAGCTTTACAAACAAGCCGATTTCTGAAAACGCACGCGAAATAATCACATCAAATTTTTCTTTAATTTCCGACCCTGTATTTTCGGGCTCAGCAACTTCCTGATCTTCAATACGCCCATGGATTACGGTAAAGTTGGTTAAACCCAATTGCGCTTTTACTTGCCGCATAAAACTCACTTTTTTCAACACCGCATCAATGGCCGTCACTTGCAGCTCAGGCAAGCAAATTGCTAACGGAATGCTCGGCAAGCCAGCACCTGCACCTACATCAAGTAAGTGTTTACACTCAATATAAGGCAATACAGATAAGCTATCCAATAGATGCAACGTCACCATATCTAATGGTTCACGGACTGCGGTGAGATTATGCACTTGGTTCCATTTATAGATCAGCGCCACGTAATCGAGCAGCTTTTGTTGCTGCTCAGCGCTCAAATGCAAATCCATTTCAAGCAAGCCTGCGGCCAACTTCGCTTGCAGTTGTGCGCGTGCATCCGCCTTTAAATTGCTTGGCATATTATTGGTTGTCATGCTGCATTCCCCACATCTGGCTTTAATCCATCAGACTCAATTACTTTTGCGCGAGATTTACGCTTTAAATATACCAATAGCAGTGAAATTGCCGCAGGCGTAATGCCAGAAATGCGGCTGGCTTGGCCGATAGTTTCGGGTTTTTGTGCGTTTAATTTTTGTTGTGCTTCAATGGGCAAGCCATGAATTTTTGCATAATCTAAATCACTGGGTAATGCTGTGTTTTCTTGGCCACGGCTACGCGCTACTTCATCGGCTTGGCGGTCAATATAGCCTTGGTATTTGGCAGCGATTTCCACCTGTTCGCGCACGGCTGGTTCAATTTCGCCCAAGCCGTCTGCGCCTAAAGTAAGCAGGGCATCGTAGCTAACTTCTGGCCTGCGCAGCAATTCAAACAAGCTATATTCATGCTCTAGCGGTTTGCCAAACATTTCCACCATTTTATCTACTTGTAGATTTGCAGGCTGCACAAAGGTTTTTTTCAATCGCTCTTGTTCACGGTTTACGGCTTCAAACTTACGGCTAAACGCCTCCCAGCGCACGTCGTCCACCAAACCCAGCTTGCGACCAATTTCCGTCAAGCGTATATCGGCATTATCTTCGCGCAGTTGCAGCCTGTATTCTGCACGTGAAGTAAACATACGGTAAGGCTCACTCACACCGCGTGTAATTAAGTCATCCACCAATACGCCTAAATAAGCCTCGTCACGGGCAGGGCACCATGAATCTTTACCTTGCACATACAACGCAGCATTCGCCCCCGCCAATAAACCCTGTGCGGCGGCTTCTTCATAACCCGTGGTGCCGTTAATTTGCCCGGCAAAAAACAAGCCCTGAATCGACTTGGTTTCCAGCGAACTTTTTAAGGCACGCGGGTCGTAATAATCGTACTCAATCGCATACCCTGGACGCAGAATATGCGCGTTTTCTAAACCCTTCACTGAGCGCACCAATGCCAGCTGAATATCAAACGGCAAACTGGTAGAAATACCGTTAGGGTAAACTTCATTGGTGTTTAAGCCTTCTGGCTCTAAAAATATCTGGTGTGAATCTTTATCAGCAAAGCGGTGAATTTTATCTTCCACACTTGGGCAATAACGCGGCCCTACGCCTTCAATCACGCCCGTGTACATTGGTGAGCGATCTAAACCACTGCGAATAATGTCATGCGTGCGTTCATTGGTATGCGTAATCCAGCAGGGGAGTTGCGCTGGGTGCTGCGCGGCATTACCCAAAAACGAGAACACAGGCAAGGGATCGTCACCCGGCTGAATAGTCATCACACTGTAATCAATGCTACGCCCATCAATACGCGGTGGCGTGCCTGTTTTTAAACGACCTGCCGGCAAATTCAATTCTCGCAAACGTGCTGCAAGTGAAATAGACGGTGGATCACCGGCGCGACCTGCACTATAATTTTGCAAGCCTACATGCACCAAGCCACCTAAAAACGTACCCGCGGTAAGCACTACTGATTTTGATTTAAAACGCAAACCAATTTGCGTCACCACGCCAGCAACACGCTCGCCCTCTAAAATAATGTCGTCAACCGCCTGCTGAAACAACCAAAGATTAGGCTGATTTTCTAACCTACGCCTAATCGCCGCTTTATATAACACTCGGTCTGCTTGCGCACGGGTAGCGCGCACCGCTGGACCTTTGCTTGAATTTAAAATTCTAAACTGAATCCCGCCTTCATCCGTCGCTGCCGCCATTGCGCCGCCTAAAGCATCCACCTCTTTAACTAAATGCCCTTTGCCTATACCGCCGATACTTGGGTTACAAGACATTTGCCCTAAAGTTTCAATGTTATGCGTAAGTAATAGCGTTTTTTGCCCCATGCGCGCACTTGCAAGCACCGCTTCGGTACCGGCATGACCGCCACCCACTACAATTACATCAAAAATATCAGGGAAATTCATGGTTTAAATTCTATAGCCTAATCACAAAAAAACGTTATCGCTCAAGAGATAGAAGTTTAACGTAAACTCGTGTCTAGGTCATGCTTAACAAGGCTTTTAATGCTTGTTTTATCGACGACCACTCCTTATTAACAACCTAGTCATAAATTCTTAACAAAATTGGCATAAAATCTTTTTAAAAGATATGACACAAGCCCTAATTAGTTTAGAATTGCTTCATATTTCAACTACAATCAATACGCTTTAACTGGATTTGGTTTTTTTGAATTTGGTTTTCTTGGTTTTTATTACTTAGGAGTCACAATTGAAACACACGCATCTTATTTTAGCCGCGTTATTAGGCTTAGCTACACTTTCTGCACAAGCAGCCAGCCCCATTACCAACGCTGAAGCATTAACTAAAAAATATGTTGGCATTGCACAAACGGTCAATCCAGAGTTTGTATCTTCTGTTACAGAAGGCAAAATGTTTTTTAATCGCAAAATCAAAACCGCAAACGGCAAAGAAATGGCCTGTGCTTCATGCCACACCACTAACCCTGCAAATACAGGTAAAAACATTATCACAGGTAAAGCCATTGCACCGCTTTCACCTGCCGTTAACAAAAAACGCTTTAAAGATATCGACAAAGTAGAAGAGAAATTTACTGAGCACTGCAATGAAATTATTGGTGCAGATTGTACCGCAGCAGAAAAAGCCAACTACATTATTTATCTTTTAACTGAAAGCACTCCAACACCTCCAGTTAAAAAATAATTTAACGTTTAAATTAAACGCTTAAAATTAAAAAGCAGTGTTTCACGTGAAACACTGCTTTTTTTACGCCTATACTTTATAGGTAGGAGCGAATTTATTCGCGATAAGCCATATTGCAAATCGCGAATAAATTCGCTCCTACCATTATTTACGCACCTTCCTAGGTTTAACGACGCTCGGCAACAAACTGGTGATTTTTTGATACCGCTCAAACAAAAACGCCACACGCGCCGCATCGGTATTTGCGCCTTTGTACCCATACGCCACATCCACGGCTTTATCTAAAACCTGATGGGCTTTGAGCAGATTTGCCGGCATGGTAAGCGGGTCGTATAGATCTGCCAGTGAAGCATTGGTATGTACCGCACGCGCATCGAGTACCGCTTGCGCGGCGGCTTCAATGTTTTTGTAGGCGCGCAATTCATTATGCAAAGCCGTGGTCGTTGCCCCATCGCCATTCGCTATCTGAAGATCACTCCTACATTCTGGCCACGGGAAGTTATTGTAAGTAATTTTTGCTGAATATTGAAAATCGCTTTTTAATCTTCCCGCCGTTGTACGCATCCAAGCCATGTGCATACTACTGGTGATCACG
>JAURWJ010000134.1 GCA_030655015.1 Methylotenera sp.
CCAGCCGCATATTGTGCATTTTGTGCACGAATAGCATTGGCTATATCCGTAGTACTCACACCCAGTTGCGCCATACGGTCTGGACGCAACCAGATACGCATAGAATAATCCTGTGCGCCAAAGATAATCGCGTCACCCACACCTTTAATACGTTTTAATTCATCCAGCACATTTAACGTACCGTAATTACTTAAAAATAGCGGATCATATTTTTTCTGTTTATCGGTCAACATCACTACAAGTAAAATGTCGTTAGAGCGCTTCTGTACTACGATACCAGTACGGCGCACCTCATCAGGCAAGCGCGGCAGGGCAATATTGACGCGATTACTCACGTTAAATGTCGCCTGATTTACATCTGTGCCAATTTCAAAAGTTGCGGTAATAGTTAAGCTACCGCTAGAGTCGGCGCTTGAATTATAGTAAAGCAAGCCTTCAACACCACTTAACTGCTCCTCAATAGGTGCCGCAACGGTTTTTGAGAGGGTATCAGCACTTGCACCTGGGTAAGTTGCTGAAATTAAAACGGTGGGAGGCGCAATCTGCGGATATTGCGCAATCGGCAACTTCATGGCGGCGGCCAAACCTGCCAGCACTATGATAATAGACAATACACTGGCAAAAATTGGCCGCGTGATAAAAAACTTACTCATATTATTTCTCGCTTTAAGTCTTATGATTAACTATTAGCCACAGACTTATTTGGCAGATTGATTAGGAATAGCGCTTGCAGGCGCAGGCATCTCACCCACTGGGTGCGGCGAAACAATTGCACCTGGACGTATTTTGATTAAATTATCCACCATGACTTTATCGCCAGCTTCCAGACCACTTAATACCACCCAATCTTTACCCACCCAATTACCGGCCACAATCGGTTTAATGCTAGCCTCATTCTTATCATTCGCCACATAAACAAATTTGCCTTGATCATTAGTCATCACCGCAGTTTGAGGCACCACAAATATGCCCTCTTTTTGTCCGGTAATCACACGTACACGTACAAATTGACCTGGCAATAAGCGCTTATCAGCATTGTCAAAAGTAGCGCGCAATTGTTGCGTACCCAAAGCTGGGTCTATACCACTCGCCGCAAAATTCAACTGCCCCTTTTTAGAGTACTCTTCACCATTCGGCAGTATCAACTGAACTTCTTTTACTTTGGTTAAACTCAGATACCCGCCAATTTGTGATAACTCATTATCTGACAAACTAAAACGCACCCAAATTGGAGAAATTTGACTCACTTTAGTCAACAAACTGGTATTGGCGTTAACTAAAGCCCCTTCAGAAAACTCAAATCGACCCGCAATGCCTGATAAGGGCGAGTTCACCGTGGTATAAGATAAGTTCAGTTCTGCCTCACGCACACTAGCCTCAAACTGTGCCAAAGCGGCCCGTGCCAATGCATTATCTGAAGCCGCGTTATCCGCTTCACGCTGGCTAATAGACTGTGTTACCAATAAACTTTGTAAACGCACTGCCTCGCGCTGTGTTTGCTCCACACGCGCTTTTTGCTGTGCTAATTGCGCTTTTGCACTTGAAAGTGCAATTTGAAATGGCACGGGGTCAATCAAAAACATGGCCTGCCCTGCCTTGATAGCCGAGCCTTCTTCAAATAATTTTTTAAGTAAAATACCACCCACACGCGGACGTATTTCCACCTCTTTTGCACCCTCGGTCTGCGCAACCGCCTCAGCACTAATCGGCACAGTTGTTGGCGCCAACGTAATGACACTCACTGGCATTGGCGGCATTTGACCACCCCCATTCGCTGCATCTGGTTTTTTATCACAACCAGCCAACATAAAACAGGTTATCAATGTAACACTCACCAACATGCTACTTAATGAAATAGTGGCTACTTTAGTATCAAGTACCTGTACATTGCTATTTTGTTGATATAGCTTGCTTGTTTTAACGTGCATTGATAACTCCATGTTTTACGCTTGATTTTTATTTACTTATTTTTAGATAACCCACTAATTACAATGTAATTTTTACGCACAACATCTAAAAATAGCTTGCTTACATACAGGTTTGTATGTATATTATATACAATCAAGCTTGTATGTAAATGTTTATTTTAAGCATTTTTTAAGAACCAAGGTAAGGATCATCACATGGTAAGAAAAACCAAAGAAGATGCAGAACTCACGCGCCGACGTATTGTAGATGCCGCGCGTGCCGTTTTTTTAGAACGTGGTGTAAGTAAATCCACCTTGGAACATATTGCATCTGAAGCCAATGTGACGCGTGGTGCCGTGTATTGGCATTTTAAAAATAAAACTGATATTTTTCATGCGATACGTGAGCAGGTATTTTTACCATTGATTGACCGCATGGACGACACATTAGGACTAGCCATAGACAGCACCGAAAATCCGCTCACTCAAATAGAAAATAGTCTTTGCCACACCATCAATGACCTAAACGAAAACATTGAGATGCGTGAAATCTATGAAATCATGATGATTAAATGTGAATATGTTGGTGAATTTTCCATGGTGCTACATCAAATTCTCAACAACTGTTCAAGCCTAGTCGAAAAAATTGAAATTGCTTACCAACGCGCACAAACTCAAAACCTATTAGCCAGCACCCTATCCCCACGTGCATTAGCACTCGATACGCACTTATTTTTTGGTGGGTTACTGCACATGTGGATAAAAGACGCGGATGGCAGTAAATTTCGCTATCAAGCCATCGACTTGATTAAATCACACATCAATCTACGCAGAAAATAACAATTGCGGTCGAGAAGCATGAAGTAATTTGCGGCTCACTTCTGCCACTGGCTAAAAATAGAGGCTAACTTGATCTGTTTTCACAGTATATTCAGCTTGCTTTAAGGTTAAGAATGTAAATTAGGCTTACTTTAAACAGTAAAGGAGTGATCTAATGAAAAATTCAATTTATAAAACTAGTGCCGCAACAATATTGATGTTGGGAATCTTATCGACTAATGCAGTAGCCGATGATGATTTGCAAGAAATGGAAGCAATCTCTAAGCAGTTTAGTCTAATTTCATTTGATGAAGCAAAAGCTAAGGCGCTTGCTGCAAAGCTTGGCGTGGTTAAAGATGCAGATTTGGAAAACCGCAAGTTTTCAAAAGGCTGGGATTACGAGTTTGAAATTGTAGATGCCGATGGCAAAGAGTGGGACGTCGTTATTGACGCTAAGACTGGCAAGGCTGGCAGCATAAAGCGCGACTGGTTTTAATCATGTCCAAATAATTAAAAGGGTATCTAGAATTAGGTACCCTTTTAATTTTATGTGGTTTTTTTCTTGAATTGATCAAGCTTAATTTCCACACGTAGCCCGCCCATTGCTGCAGATCTGCTGAAATTAAGGGTTCCGTTATAACTTTTCACAATGTCATTCACAATAGCCAGCCCTAGTCCGCTGCCAGGTTGCGATTCATCTGCTCTGAATCCACGTCGTGTGAGCATATTTAAGTCGACCACCGATGCACCATCTCCATCATCTTCGATGATAAAGGAAACACCTTCACCATTCATCACCGTTAGTGAGACGCGATTTCGAGACCATTTGCAGGCATTATCCAGTAGGTTTCCTAGCATTTCCATCAAGTCTTCTTTGTCTCCAAAAAACTGAGCGTTTAAGGCGACTTCTGAAGTAATGTTGACACCCTTTGATGCGTAGATC
>JAURWJ010000139.1 GCA_030655015.1 Methylotenera sp.
TTAAATAATGGCAAACTGCCGGTTTCTTGCACATCATCACGGGCTTCTAACGCCAATAACACGCTGACACCAATCACGCGGTTTCCCTCATACACTTGTGTAATCGGCGTACCTTCATGGGCGGCGCGAATGTTATCTAAAACATCGGTGGGCTGTAAGCCTAATTGTGCCATTTTTTCCGGGCGTAGCCGTATGACGAGCTGCGGTGTACCAGGTGGCGATTGCACCATTACGTCTGTCGCACCTTTGATGCCTTTTACAGCGTTTGCGATCGCATTGGCATCACGGTCTAATGCGTCTAAATCTTGGCCATAGATATTGATGACAGTGGAGGCGGCGTAGCCGGAAATGGTTTCCTCTATCCGTTCGGTCAAGAAAGTATTGATCGCAAAATTAACCCCGATAAAGCCGGCTTCGGCGATACCATCACCGTCATCATCGACTTCTTCACCCGCTAATTCTTCACGAATTCTGTTGAGGATACGTCGTTGCTCTTCACCAGAAATTGCACCAATTTCAATTTCAAATTCGCTGTAATGTGTGCCAAAAGAGTCTGCGCCATTGGGCGCACGTCCAACCCATTGCGTGACTGATTTTACCCCTTTGATGTTCCGAATAACGGCAGAAACCTTTTTGCCAATCCGTAGTGACTCTTGCTCTGACGTACCTGGCACGGCAGTCATGTGCATGATGTAATGACCTTCATGCAACGCTGGAATAAACTGGCTTTTGAATAGCGGCAGGGTGCCTAAGCCAATGGCGATAAACATAAAGCTTATCGCGATAATGAATTTGTATTGTTTTTCAATCCGGTGCAGCGTTTTAACGTACCATTTTTTAATGATGCGTATCATGGGTGGATCTTCTGATTCTAGCTTAGCGTTACCCAACAGCAGATAACAAAGTGCAGGGGTGAGGGTGAGTGCAACCACTAAAGATGCGATGATGGCGGCAATATAAGCAAAGCCCAGAGGCGCAAATAATTTACCAGCTACGCCGCCCAATGTTAGCAGTGGCATAAATACCAGCGCGACAATAATGGTGGCATAGACCACGGAGCTACGTACCTCCATTGAGGCATCAAATACGACGCGATGGGTGGCTATGGGCTGCGCCAACATGCGATTCTCACGCAACCGTCTAAAAATGTTCTCGGTATCAATAATGGCGTCATCAACCACTTCACCCAGGGCGATCGCCAAACCACCCAGTACCATGATGTTAAGCCCAATGTTGAAGTAGCTCATCACCACGATAGCGGTGAGTAATGAAAGCGGAATAGCGGTTGCTGAAATAAATGCGGTACGTACATTAAATAAGAATAGAAATAGAATGGCAATGACTAATATAGAGCCGATTAAAATGTCCGTACGCACGCCTTTAATGGCAACTTCAATAAAATTGGCTGGCCTAAACAAACCTTCATGCAAGGTGACGTTTTCTGTAGTTAAGCTAGGTTTTAATTCTTGTAATGCACGCTCAATAGCAAGGGTCACGCCGTGGGTGTTGGCACCTAATTGACCCTGTACAGAAAGGTAAACGCCAGTTTCTTCGTTAATCGCTGCGGCACTGATTGATGGTGCCGCACCTTCAACCACTTGTCCAATATCACCTAGACGGATGGTTTGTCCATTACGATGTAGCAATGTGACTTGTGCTAATTTTTCGGGGGAGGTGGCCTGACCCTCAGTATTGATGACAATGCGCTGATTTTTGTTTTCAATATAGCCATTACCACGCACCCCCGTTGCTTTTTTAACGGCTTCTTCAATTTGAAGCAGTGAAATGCCATAGCGTATCATTTTCTCAGGATCAACTTGTACCTGAAATTGCCGTACTTTTCCGCCAAATACATTCACATCGGCCACGCCTGGAATCGCCAGTAAATGCGGCACAATCACCCAATCGACCAGTGTGCGAATTTCAGTGAGGCTACGTGTTTTCGAGGTCAAGCCGAAGCCAAGTACAGTGCTGGCAGAAGAGGTCAGTGGGGTAATATTGGGCGTGATGCCTTGGGGAAGTTTATTATTAAGTGTGGCCAAGCGCTCTGCAACCACTTGCCGATTACGGTAAATATCAGTGCTTTCATCAAAGATAATGGTGACGATAGATAAGCCTGGGATCGATTGCGAACGCATGCTTTCAATGCCAACCGTGCCAGCGATGCTGGTTTCAATGGCTTGCGTGACGATGCTTTCTACTAACTCAGCTGAAAGCCCTGGCGACTCTGTCTGAATAATGATTTGTGTGGGTGAAAACTCCGGAAATACGTCTAAATTACTGCGGTTAAGGCTATACAAGCCATAGAGCACCACGATCATGGCTAAGCCAATGATAACGCCACTAAAGCGAATGGAAAAACGGACTAAAGCCGACATCATGGCGATTTAATCCTCATTCTCGTTAGTAATC
Organism: Methylotenera sp.; assembly: GCA_030655015.1. Lineage (GTDB taxonomy): Bacteria > Pseudomonadota > Gammaproteobacteria > Burkholderiales > Methylophilaceae > Methylotenera. The sequence goes on from JAURWJ010000139.1 coordinate 2,413, forward strand.
TGAGATTTAAACTCTTCCGATAGTAGTAATTGTGCGCCGTTGGTTACAACCTCGTCTTTCTCTTTCAAATTGCCTTGGTAAAACCAGCCAGTTTCAACTTCAATATCGGTCTTAATTGGTAATCTGCTAAATTCCTCTTCACCGGTTTTACGATAAACCCAAGGCTTTCCTGCGTACCAAATAATGGCATCGTTGGGTACGATGACACCGGAAACGCTTTTATTGGAAGTGGTATTGATGGCGTTGATTTGCATGCCCGCGCGCAACTCAGTGGAAATTGCACGGTAAAAATAAGTTTTGCCTTGAATCGTAGCGTTGCTCATCGGCGCACGTGAAATGTAATAGGCACGAATGGTGTGTGATGGCGCTGCCGTTGGCGCAATCATAATGCTGCTGTTATCACGCGGCTCGGCGGCATCAAACGGCAGCGTTGTTTGTATTAACACTTCTTTGCCGGCAATTAAATTTTGCAGCAATTCACTGGCATTAAGTTGTGCCGCCTGTTTTGTAAGCGACTCCCCCCACTGTTGGCGCATACTGTCAGCAAGATTTCTAGCATTAGATTCTGCTGCAGCTATTTTAGCTTCATCCGCTTTGATATTACTGGCTGCAACCGCAACCACTTTATCAGACACGTTTTTGTCATCTAAATTGAGCGCATGTAAGCGTGCATACTCATTTTTATTTTGCGCTAAAGAAGTACGTAAAACTTCGATTTCAGATTTAGCCGTTAAATAACGTGTTCTGAGCTCAATTAAGCTATCAATGCTCATCACGCTACCATAAGTGCTAATGTTGGCTTGGTGTGTGCTTGCATTCAGTGGGCTGGTATGGATACCACTTTGAACTTGCGTGGCCGTATTCACGTTAACAACGGTGACACCGTCTTTACTACTCACGAGATTAGGCGTTTCAATTTCTTCTTCATGTTGCTGGTTTAAGGCTTCAAATTCATCTTTGCCATAAAAAACCAATAGCCAAAACAGCATTACAATTAAAAATGCCTGTATGCCGATGATAATAGCGATTTTACGATTCATTTTATTTTATCCTCATCACGCGCTTTGGCTCAACGATTAACATTCAGAACTTATTGGTTCAAAGATAAAGCTTCAAGTTTTTCTTGAGTGATTAAAGTGTTGATCGGTTGTTGCAGCGTGTTCTCTAATTGATTGATGGCTGTTTTAAGCTGAAAATGCGCTAAAGCTAAATTTTTCTCGGCAATCACTTCTTCTAATTTGCTGAAAGTTAATTCTAGGCGATCAATTTCGCCAACTGCTAATCTTTGTGCCATCTGCTGGGTGTTGTACTGCTGGAGTTCGTAAAGTTTTTGTTGTTGCGCGAGTGCCTGTTGGGCTTGCATGAGCTTGGCATTTGCTGCGCTAGCCTCTGCAATCACATTACTTTGCAAAGCTTCAAACTGGGCAGCCTCAACCTCGCGTAATTGAGTGGTCTCGGCAATAGCCAGCTTATTTTTATTTAATAACGTCAGTAAACCAGATAGCCCAAGTGACCAGACGTGGTTACCAAATTCATAGGTATAGCCTGGACTAATAGTAATGTCTGGATACTGCTTAGCGATTTCTAATTTCAATTTAGTTTCCGCTGTGGCATAGCGTTCAAGTGCGATGCGAATATCCAAACGGTTTAACAGCGCGGCACGATTAAGCGCTTCAGGCTTTACTTGAATCGTGCCGGCTGAACTTTGTATAGACGTATTGTATGCGTCTTGCAACAACGGCATGGCTTCTACTCTACTGAGCTGTAATCCTAAATGACTGGCTAATCTAGCTAGCAACACCAACTTATTTTGCTGTACAGCATTTAATTCAGCAGTGCTTATCTGCAACTGAAGTTTTGCCGTGCTTAATTCAACATTCGATGCAGCCCCTAAATTTACGCGTTTTTGATAAATGGCGACTACCTGTTGCCGAAACGATTGTTCTTGGGCCAGGAGATTAATTTGTTGCTGATTAAACTGAGTTTCATATAAAGACTGCGCTACCAAGTTGCGTAACTGCCACGCCGTTTGCGCGATTTCAAGCTTGGCAATTTGCGACAAGTGCTTTGCATTTTCAATGCGAATATCCCGTTTGTTTGCCGATTCAATCGGCACATCAATACTTAAACCGAATGCAAACGGACTAATGTCTTCGTTAGCGTTATTGCTATGGGCGATATGGCTATTGATACCAGAAATGGGTTTTGTTGCCGCAACCAGAGTAGCTGTTTCAGCGGCTCGCCATTGTGCACGGGCTATGTCTAAACTTGGATGGAAAAATAGCGCACCGTAAGTCAGCTCATCTACGCCCCATTGTTTAAAGGGTAAATGCTCAGGTGCAAAACCATTACTGATTAAAAACTGTTGAAATTGTGGACTTTCAGGGTTTTTAGCTTCAATTTTTAGCGCAACTGCTTTTGTATCAATCGGCTTGGCGATATATTGCTCAAAACCGCATGCTACTAGTAGCAAAGGCAGGCAGATGAGTAATATGCTGTTGTGACTTCGCTTTATATCTGAGCTAGATTGAATGCCAAAACTGGGTTCAGTGCGCATCGTATAGTTTTTACTTTTTATATTGAATAATTTTCAAATCAAAAATGCTATCCCTGTTTATTGCACAATTTCAGCATGAACGGCATTTAAAGCATCCTGCAACGTTTCTTCACTTAAATGGTTAATAGAGGTGGCGAGTAGATCTGCAGCCTCTACCGCAGTAAGGGGTAAGTTGTGACTGGTTAACTCAGCCACCAGACCTGCTGCAACCCCCGTTACCTTTAATAAAGCTTGGCGTTCGCGCATAAGCAGCTCTAATTCACTACGTAGCATATTGATTTCATTTTGATTAAGACTGTTTTGCATATTTGTGATCAACTTTAAATGTTGTGATAAAAATTTAGTTTGTATGCCATTTTCTCACAATCGTAGCCTGCTCTGCTAGCTATTCAGTATGGATTAAAACATTAAGAATAATATTTGCCAAAATAAAACTAACGTTTTTTTATTTTATGTCTTTTCTGATTGCTAAAAGTTGAGATACAATAGCGAATTATCTGAACGACTAAGTATTTACGAGTCGTACACTACCTGCGAGAGTGGCGGAATTGGTAGACGCACTGGATTTAGGTTCCAGCGCCGTAAGGCGTGAGAGTTCGAGTCTCTCCTTTCGCACCATCATTACTTAAAATTGCGTATCTTGAGTTGCTGCATAACACCGCGCA
>JAURWJ010000140.1 GCA_030655015.1 Methylotenera sp.
TAACCGCAGCGACGAGGATATTCATCACGCGTTCCTGATTGGTGACGTCATCCATCTGCGCTTTAATCTCTGCTTTTTCAGCATCGGTGGTGGCGTTTTTGAGTTGGGTTTGCAAGGCGGTTCTTTGCGTTTGTACGTAGGTTTCTACCGCTTGCCCGGCTTGCTGCCCAAACGCCTGCGTAATCTGCACCTGCGCCTGAATTTCTTTTGCGACCTTTTCCGCATCAAAGATTGGCGCAATGGTACCTGCGGTATTATTACCGCGACTATCCACTGCAATGGGGTTACCATCTGCGTCTTTTTCAGTGTGTACATCACGGTTAAGCGTAGCAACAGTAACAGTTGCATCTTTGCCTGTGAGAGCTGATTGTTGGCTACTATCAGTGATGCTGACAGTGCCGCCACTAATGCCGCTGACGGTGACGCTGCTATCTTTGCCACTATCCGAACCTACACCTGCACCCGTGAGGGTTGGTTTGCCTGATTGAGTGCCAGCACCTACGGAGATGCCTTTTGCATTCGCTTCATATTCCGCTATATTCTCTATGTTGTTGGTAGTCAGCGTTTCTGTAGTCAAACTATTTTTATTGTCCTGTATCGCTTTGTCGGTAGAGGCAATCACCGCACCCTTGAGGTCGGTATTACCATTGACATTCACCTGAAACCCGCCATCCCCCGCCATAATGCCGCTTTGTTCATTCACGCTTTGGTAATTGGATTTAGTCTTGCTATCGCTGTAGTTAAAACTGCCACCCATTTTGCCATAACCCACCGAGATACTGCCACCGATGCTTTGTTGTTTGTCTTTGTATTGGTCTGTGTCTTGTAGGCTTTGGATATTGAGGTTGCCGCCTACATTGGCAATGACTTGATTGCCGCTCACTTGTGCACCTTTCACATTTAAATCTCCCGACCCGTCCTGCGCCATGAGCTTGTCGAATGGTCGAAGGATTGCCACTCTGAATCTGGGTTTCAGTCCAGGTCGTGCCGTTGCCCTTGGTTTTACCTTTGCTGCCGCTAAGACCAGCCGTCACCAGGAAGCCATCGGTGCCAAAGCTTACGCCTAGGCTAGCAGAACTGCCTTTGCTTTTACCATTGAGCGTATCTACATTCTGTGCTGCTTGCAGGTTGATCTGGTCTTCTGCTTTGAGGGTGACATCGTTTGCGGCTTTAATGGTAGAACCAATGACGTTGATGTCACTATTTGTGCCGGCACCTGTAGCGCTAATATTGACATCACCACCGGCATTGAGGTTGCTGCTCTTGGCAGTACTGTTGGTTTGTGTGGTTTTACTGCTGCTCTTTGAGGTGCCGATACTGAGGCTGACGTTGATGCCGCCAACTTGCTCAGCCGCATTGGCTTCACGTACATTGGTCATGTCGTCAGGGCCAGTGTTGTCTGCGGTGGGGACATTGCCAAATTCATCGACTCGTCCCAGTGCATCGGCAGCATTCATGGCTGAGAGTGCTACGGTGCCAGCGGCCAACGCTTTCATTCTGCCATCACTGGTTTGGCTGGCAGCTTTACTCATTTGCTGTGCAGTCTGAATAGCACTGATGACAGGGCTGGTGATGGCGAGCGTAATCCCCGTCTGTTTATACTTCATCGTCTGCTGGTTAGCATAAGTATCAGTCGCATTGGTAATATTCACCTGCTGCGCCGTAATGTTAATGTCACCCTGCGGGGTGAGCACATCACTGCCGGTCTGGGTGTAGGTTCCCCGTCCTGAGCCTGTCGAAGGGTTACCGCTGTTGATATTCACATCCCCCTCAACACTACCCACGGTGCTCCCCACATTCGTCACCTGTTGGCTATCATTGGTATTGGTGAGCTTACTGCTGCCGTAACCAATACTGGTGGAGGAGGCGGTGAAGCCGCTCTTCTTGGTCTTGCTGTAGTGGGTTTCATCATGCGTGGCCTGTTCAGTGGTCAGCGTGACGTTGTTGCCAGCATCCAGGTTAACGTCTTTGGTGCCAACGATGTTGCTGGCTTTTACACTTAGATTATTGCCTGCGGCAATATTCACATTATTCCCACTAAAGGTACTACTGATGACATCCGTGCTGTTAACGGTATCTCGATGTACGCTGCTTTTACTGCTTAATGTACCGCTGCTTTTACTTTTGCGGTAAGCCTCCATGTTATAAGTGGACATGCCGGCTTCTATGTTGACATCATTGGTTGCGCTGGCGGTGAGTGTTCCACTATCACTGGTCACGTTGGCAGCACGCGCAGTGAGGTTGTTGCCAGCATTGAGCGTCAGGTCACCATCGGTCTGGATGACCGTGCCGACATCCTGTGAGATATTCTCACGGCGGTAACCTTTTCTGCCACCGCTTGCCCCTTGACCAAAGGTATCGCTCGTTTCGGTAAGGGTGCCGAGGTTAAGGTCTCCTCCAGCATCGATTACCGTCACGCCATTGACGCCACCGTTCTTGATCTCAGCCGCCTTGAGGTTAATGTCATGACCAGCACTGGCAACCAGCACCCCGTTCGGGTTAGTCACATACAAACCCGCCACACGATTCACTTGCGTTAGCTGTGCCGTGCTGGTGCCGTATCCAGTGTTCTGTTGCATGTTGACATCACTGGTCGTGCCAACCATATTGATGTCATGTGTGGCATCGAGTATCAGTTGATTCCCGGCCTGCATACGTCCGCCCAGATTGTTGATGTTGTCAGCAGAGAGGTTCACTACTTGGCGTCCAGCAATGATGCTGTTGTTATTGAGTTCACCATCAAGGTTCAGGTTGATGTGATTGCCTGCGAGTAGGGCGCCACTGTTGTTTAAATCACCAGCTTGCAGACGTGCATACACTTGGGGCACCAACGCTTGGGATTGGCTGCCGTCTGGCAATGTCACGGTTTGTTCAACTAGCCACACGATGTCACTGGTGAGTTGGGCTATCTGTGCGGCGGAGAGGGCAACCCCCGGCACCAACTGATGCGCTTGGGCGAAGGTGACGCCATTCATCATCAGCGCTTGGTATTGGGCTTCGTCTGAAGCATAGCCGGTGAGGAAACGCCTGCCGGTGAGTTGGGCGATTTGTTCACGAATGAGCTTTTGTTCATAGAAGCCATCACCTAAGCGTTTTTGCGTGAGGGCGGGATCTAGGGCGAGGGCGTTCAGCATGTAATCTGAACTGAGCCAGTTGCGGTAGCTGGCAAAGCGCGGATTGGTTTCGATGAAATAGCCTACTGTTGCACTTGGTGCGGTCTGGAATAAACTGCTTTGAGGTAATGCACTGACCGTTGATTGTGTCGTGTCAGGACTAGAGAGCGTCCCGATTGGACTGTGTTCTCGAATGGACACATTGTCGATACGATCAGTAAATGAGCCTGTGAGCGCTTCTCCTGCACTGATGACGGCTGGAGCCGTTGATGTCAAGAGGCTAATGCTACTAGGGTAAGTCCATGTGCCATGATAGCGATCACCCCAGTGAATGAGTACCTTGGTGAGCAAGGTGTCTGTTTGCTGATAAAGCTCAGCGCCTTGGTTGAGTAGACTGCTCCCAACAAGGTTTAAATTGAGGCCTGCAGCAATCGTGCTGTATTCGTTTATGGTGTCTCCTATTGTTAAATGCGCATTGCCGCCCGCTAAAATTGTGGCAATAGGTGAGTCCGCTGTCACAACGTCTTGGTACACCGTATCTGTGCTGGTGTTATGGTAAATATAATCGCAATCGGGCGGATCTACACATTCTTGATAATTGCGGGTACTCGTACCTGTTACTTGACGCACCATGCTAAACACACGTTTTTTATTGGTGAGCGTTGTTGCGCTCATGTCCAAGTCACCTAACGCTTCAATAGAAGCACTTACATTATTCACTGTCGTGGCGGTGCCTACTGCCTGATGGTTAACATCCAGCGCACCACCTATCGCCATCTCCCCAGCACTAAACATCAACGCATTATTTTGATTGTTAATCGTTAACGCACCAATATCCAAACGATTACGCGCCGCAATCACTGCCGCAGTATTGATGCTGTTCACGGTTTCATCGGTGTTATTCAGCGTATTGGCGGCAATGGCTAAGTGATCCCCAAAAACGCTACCCGTTCCGATGTTATTGAGTGCGCCTGCGGTGATGAAGGTATCTCTGCCATCAATCAAGCCCCGATTGGTGAGGGTGTTGGCTGCATTGATATGGGTATTGAGCCCGGTGATTTCTGCTGTTGTAGTGTTATCGATGTTCGCTGCATTTAACGACAGCGTACCGCCCGCTAATATGCTGCCTTGATTGGTTAAGTTGCCAGTGGTGGTGAACGTTAAGTTGCCGTTGGCTTGTAACTCACCTGCACTGGTTTGAGTATAGTCAGTGGACAGTGTCACCGTTGCATTGCCACCTGACAGCAAACTGCCATCACCAGTTAAACTGGTAGCATGAATGGTTAAGTTTTGTGCGGCAGTGATACTGCCTTCTGTGTTGCTAATGGATTGCACGTTGATGCTGTTTTGCGTAGTCGCAGAGATTTTACCGGTATTGATTAACTGCCCATCGGTTGTAAGTGTAAATTCACCTACGCTAGCCCCTATTTCTCCTGCATTGCGTACGCCCAAGCCTGCTTCGGTACCTACCATGTGTATTTTGCCGGCATACATACCACCCAAGGCGGCGACATCAATGGCAAAGCCGGGGGTGGGGTTGCTGCTGCCATCGGGCAACGTAGCATTTGGACTGATCTGGGTAATGCCAGTAATATCACCATTGCTGGCAACATTTACCTGGTTACTGCCAGTAACAATATTTAAATCTTGCGCCCAAAGCCCTGCATTGATGTTCACGGCACGCGCAATCACATCCGTATAGTTGCTGTTAGCGGTATCTAACCCAGTGCCCAGGAAGTTAATAACACCACCACCGACACGATAGCCCATCAAATCGCCATTGTTGATGATAGGCGTGCCGGTAGTCAGTGTGGTGCGACTAGCATTGATAAAGCCACAACCGTTACACGAAATGCCTGCCGGGTTAGCAATCACCACTTGTGCGCGGCTACCGGCAACTTCAACATAGCCATTGAGTAAGCTGGGGTTGTGAGAGTTAACTTCATTCAGAATAATGCGTGCAGTGCCAGTGGCTAAATAAGGGTTGCCTTGCACCCAGCCGCCGAGTTGGGTTTGTACATTAGTCCTGCTGTTGTTGAGAATGGCGCCGTTTGCGTTGACGTTAAACTGGCTATAGGTGTTGCGGGAGACACCGGCTGCACTTGGGGTTTGGATATTGACCAGCGGCACGCCGTTTGGCGCATTGATAATGACAGGACGTTGATTAGCTGGCGCAGACTGGTCAGCCATGATGTCGGCATGGGCGAGATTAGCGAATCCACTGAAGCTAACGAGGCTCACCAGACTAACGAAGCTCACCAAGCCTAAATGATACAACACCGCAAAATGCGTTGGTTTTAATGTGACTGTAGTATTGTTTGCTGGGCTGGCGCGACCACTTGCTGACGCATCCGAAGCCTGCACAGATTTACCGGCGCTGGCAACGTGTTCAGCGACTGCCATCAGCATGCCTCGGGCTTTGTTAAATACAATGCGGTAGCGGGTTTTATTCATTTGTTTAACCTTGCCTGCCTAGAGGTTGATGAATGTTGCTTTTAATAAAATGAGTGCTAACAGGCATTAGAGCGACCAGTTCAGGTTAAACCCTGCTGTGGTGTTGGCAGTTTCAAACCCATTTGGTTTGTGTAATGCTTGCCCGGTAAATACATCGTAGCTCATGCCCTTATAGCTACCGCGTAGCCCAATCACACCTCCTGCCAGTTGTTTACCGAGCAAGTTATCGCTGGATTGACCACTGACTTCGCCATAATCTGCTCCTAGATACAGGTTTTGGTTGCTGGCGCCCAATGAGGTAGTTATCTCATTGCGTATCAGCCAGCCACGCTCTGCCAATAGGGTTTGTTGCCCATCAAAACCTCTGACGGTGTAACGGCTACCTATGGAAAAGCGCTCTTGCGGAGTGAGTGGGGTCTGGTTGTGCTGGGTACGCAGCTCCATGCTGTAGCGCATAGGCTGGATATGCTGTGCGTTGCTCCACGGCAGAGTGATCGCAAAAGGTAAGCTAAAGCGCGTATTAGTTGTGAGTACTTCAAAGCGGGAAGTTCCTTCTCCAAAGTCTTGCTCAGGGGCGGGCAGGGCACCAAAAGCCCCTGTGCCTCTACGGTAATTGATCTCGTAATCCAGAAGCGCATTACCCAGATACCATGCTTGATTAAAACCCAGCTCCCAGCCTGCGGTGCGGCGACGTTGCACTTCAATTTCAGTATCGTTAATAAAATTGGATGATTTTTTTAAAAAACCACCAAAAGAAAGCGTGGTTTTATTAACGGCGTTGCGAAACACCATGCGGCTGAGCCTGAGGCTGTAGTTTTCACTTTCGCCACTATAAATATATGATTGGTTAATCCCCGTAACCTTTTGATGGTAGTTGTTTTTTGAGGTGTTTGCAGCGAGTTGCCAGTAACCATAAGGCAGGGAGTAGTGCAGTGCATAGCCTTTTGAGCCGCGACTGCCTGAATCACCACCCCCCAGATCATGGTTCCAGTTGGCATAAAACAGATCATTAAGGGTGAGCAGATTATCACCAGAGAGGGTTACTCCGCCTTGATATTTGCCTGTACTTTTAAAGCCTGCATCGTCTGCGCTGAGTGTTAGACGCAATGGAAAACGTTGTTTGTACTGAATGAGCAGATCGCTTTCTCCAGGTCTGGCATTGCGATCTTCTGCGGGTTCAATCTTGAAATCAGCCTCGGCTGTGGGTACTCGCTTGAAGTTTTCTAACCCCTGTTCAATATCACGCAGATTCAGAATGTCGCCAGTGTGCATGGGTAGTGCGTTCCATGCGTTACCACGCTGGCTTGAGTCTGGGCTGAAATGAATGTTTCGGATGCGACCAGGAATCACTGTGAGCGTGAGCGTGCCGGTGCTTAGGTCTTGTGGGGCGACCAGTACGCGCGTAGTCACAAATCCTTGCGCAATGATCGCGTTTTGAGCACGGGTAATGGCGACATTCATGCCTTGCGTACCTAGGCATCGCCCCGTTGCTTTATTTTCACCTGTGATGAGAGCCTTGAGCGCAAACTGAAATTGTTCTGCTGCCTCTCCTGTTAACAGGATTTGCGCTATTGTAAAACAAGGTGCTTCATTTTGTGGAAAGGTGTCTGCTATCGGTAAAATGGCTTGTGGTAGTCTGACATCAGGTTTTGGCTCTTGTTGTTGCCTGAGCATTTGCTCTCGCTGTTGCCTGAGTTGCAGCTCTTGCGCAGATTGTGCATCTTGTACACGGGTGTCTATCGTGGCTGCAATGCCCTGAGTCATGTAAAAAGACGCAACGATACAGATGCTCCATCGCCTCAAAAAGAGAGGCTCTTTCCCTGATAACGGTAAAGCATGAATAAATAGCCTTGTATTGTTATTTTTAGTATTGCATAACATGGTGGATATTTCTTGTTATGACAATAGCTTGTTAGAACTTTAGTATAAACAAACAGGTGGGTGTTGAATACTAGGAGTTTCTCCTTTTTATTAAGGTGTTGCTTATGCGTGCATATTGAACCCAGATTTTCCATTAGGCGGATTTTCAATCCTACGCGAATGCTGGCGGTCGATTTTTGGTCATTTTCTTCGCTTATTCGTCGTCCATAGCTAGCTATGAACTCCTCGTAAGCAAAAAAACTGCCTCAAAAATCGTCTCGCCATCACTTCGCGTCCTAATGGAAAATCTGGGTTGAATTTACTTATTGGTTTGTGGCTAAGCTTGGTTTTGGATGGCAAAAAGCCCAACAAGGTCATTAACCTGCTGGGCTTTCTATCATGGCAAAATAGAACCAAATTGAAATTTTGACTAACTAAATAGATTAGTCGAATTTTGCTTAGTCTGGTTTAAGGGCTTTAGTGTAATTAATTAAACCGTTGGTTGAGCTGTCGTAATTGCCTACAATTTCATCGTTGGTGAGCTGTGGGAGAATTTGCTGTGCAATTTGCTTGCCGTATTCAACACCCCATTGATCATAGCTGTTGATATCCCAGATAATGCCTTGTACGAAGATTTTATGTTCGTATAGTGCAATGAGCTTACCCAATGTGTTTGGTGTTAACTTGTCAAACAGGATTGATGTAGTAGGGCGATTACCTTCAAATGTTTTGTGCGGTAATAGTTGTTCTAACGCCTCACCTGATAAACCTTGATTCTCTAGCTCTGCACGGGCCTGCTCGGTTGTTTTACCTAACATCAGCGATTGTGTTTGGGCAAGGAAGTTTGCAAGCAAGATTTTGTGGTGCGCATAACCATTGCTACTTACTTTGTAGTGGCTGTGTACTGGAATCAAAAAGTCAGCAGGCACAATTTGTGTGCCTTGGTGTATCAGTTGATAAAACGCGTGTTGACCATTTGTCCCTGCCTCCCCCCAAACCACAGGGCCAGTTTTGTAAGTTACTCGGCTACCATCGCGGCAAATAAACTTACCATTACTTTCCATGTCAGCTTGTTGTAAATATGCAGGAAAGCGCGCCATGCCTTGGTCATAAGGTAAAATGGCTTGTGAATCTACATGGAAGAAGTTGTTATACCAAACACCAACTAAAGCCATGATGACAGGCATGTTTTGTTCTAATGGGGCATTTTTAAAATGCTCGTCCATTTCAAAAGCACCCGTGAGCAGGTCTTCAAAATTATCCATGCCTACATAAAGTGCAATTGATAAACCAATGGCAGACCATAGTGAGTAGCGACCGCCAACCCAATCCCAAAATGCAAACATATTAGCGGTGTCGATGCCGAAATCTTGCACTGCTTTTGCATTGGTAGAAAGTGCCACAAAGTGTTTAGGTACATGTGCTTCATCTTTTGCAGCTTTTAAAAACCATGCACGTGCAGAGTGTGCGTTTGTCATGGTTTCTTGGGTGGTGAATGTTTTTGAAGCCACAATGAAAAGCGTTGTTTCTGGATTGCAAACATTCAGCGCACGCATCAGATGCGCACCATCAATGTTAGACACAAAGTGTACATTTAGCTCAGGGCTGGCATACGGTGTTAATGCGTCGCATACCATCACTGGGCCTAGGTCAGAGCCGCCAATACCAATATTTACAATATCTGTGATGCGTTTGCCTGAATAGCCCAACCAAGTGCCGTTACGTACTTTGTCAGAGAATTGACGCATTTGCGCTAATACAGCGTTAACTTCCGGCATCACGTCATGACCATCCACCATTACTGGTGTGTTGGCGCGATTACGCAACGCTGTATGTAATACAGCACGATTTTCGGTGATGTTAATTTTTTCACCTGCAAACATTTTATCGCGCCACTGCTCAATATTAGCCTCACGCGCCATTTGAAATAATAGCGGTAGCGTTTCATCGCTAATCCGATGTTTGGAGTAATCAAATAAAATATCAGCAAACTTTAGGCTGTATTTATTAAAGCGGTTAGCATCTTGCGCAAATAAGTCGCGCATGTGGGTAGAGGCTATATGTTGTTGATGCTGGCAAAGTTTTTGCCATACTGGAAGTTTATTGAGTCTAGCCATGTTAGTAATAGTACTTTATATTCAATAGGTTATTTTATTTGCAACACGATGCCAGATAATGGCGGCAATGTAATTACAAGCGACTGTTGATGATGCATCCATGCGATATTTTCGGTTTGTAAGTCAGCTCCGTTGCCTTGATTGCTACCACCATAACAGTTTGCATCACTGTTAAATATTTCATGATAACTACCAGCTTGCGGCACGCCAATACGATATTCATTACGTAGTACAGGCGTGAAGTTAAGTACTATTATAACAAAACTATTGTCCAGCCCACGCCTTACATAGCTGATAATTGATTGCTCAGTATCATGACAATCTATCCATTCAAAACCTTGCACTTCAAAATCAAGGGTATGCAGAGCGTTGAGGTCTTTATATAGTTTATTTAAGTCAGTGTTAAGTTGTTTAATCCCTTGATGCCATTGGTGACCTGGGTAGTCATTACCAAGTAAATGCCAATCAAGGCTGGCGTTCACATTCCATTCACGCCCTTGACCAAATTCGTTACCCATAAAGTTAAGCTTTTTACCAGGGGCGGTCATTTGATAGGTGAATAATAAGCGTAAATTTGCAAATTTTTGCCAAGCATCTCCTGGCATTTTATCAAGTAGTGATTTTTTACCATGAACTACTTCGTCGTGAGAAAACGGCAATACAAAGTTCTCTGAATAGGCGTAAAGCTGACCAAAGGTGAGCATGTCATGGTAGTAACGTCTATGTACGGGGTCGGTTTCAATGTATGACAAAGTGTCATTCATCCAACCCATGTTCCATTTCATGTTAAAGCCTAATCCGCCTAAATACACTGGGCGAGATACCATTGGCCAAGCCGTTGATTCTTCCGCAATGGTAAGTACACCCGCGAAATCTTCACCCACCATCACGTTAAGTTGCTTTAAGAAGTCAATAACATCTAGGTTTTCACGCCCCCCAAACTTATTCGGTAGCCATTCACCCGCTTTACGTGAGTAATCAAGGTAGAGCATTGAGGCTACAGCATCAACTCGTAAGCCATCAATATGAAATTCTTGCAGCCAAAAGTAAGCATTGGCAATTAAAAAGTTACGTACTTCATTGCGACCATAATTGAAAATATAGGTCCCCCAGTCTTGGTGCTCACCTAAACGCGGGTCTTCATGTTCATATAAGGCCGTGCCATCAAAACGTGCTAACGCCCAGTCGTCTTTAGGGAAGTGCCCTGGCACCCAGTCTAAAATCACACCGATATTTGCTTGGTGAAAAGCGTCAATCAAAAAGCGTAAATCATCGGGCGAGCCGAATCTATTGGTGACGCCAAAATAACCAGTGGTTTGGTAACCCCATGATTCTGTTAGCGGATGCTCAGAAATTGGCATTAACTCAATATGGGTGTAACCCATGCTGGCCACATGTGGCACCAGTGTTTTTGCTAGTTCACGATAAGTTAAAAAATGGCCTTTATCATTACGTTGCCATGAACCTAAATGTACTTCATAACAGTTAAAAGGCGCATGTAGCCAATCGCGCTGTTTACGCGTTTCCAGCCATTGCTTATCTTCCCACTGATGATGACTGGCGCTGATTTTTGCACTGGTGCCAGGGCGTTGTTCAAACTCAAAACCGTAGGGGTCTGTTTTGACTAAAATGTTACCTGTGTGGCGATTGCGGATTTCAAATTTATAAGTGTCACTTGTGGTTAAGTTTGGAATAAAAATATCCCAAACCCCACTTGAGCCATGCGCACGCATCGGGTGTATGCGGCCATCCCAATTGTTAAAACTGCCGACCACACTGACACGCTCAGCATTGGGCGCCCAAACAGCAAAGCGCACGCCAGCAATATTATCTTGAGTGGTGAATTGCGCGCCTAATGTTTTGTAGGCTTGTTTTAAACGGCCTTCACCAAACAGGTAAAGTTCATCCTGGGTGAGGCTGGAGCTAAATGAATAGGGATCATAAGTTTCGTAACTGTGAGTCGCTGACTCTACTTTGAGTAAACAAGGTGTTTTAAGTGGTGTTTTACTGGTGAATTCAAACAAGCCATCGCGATGCGTTTTTTCAAGCTGTTCCCAAGTATTGCCAGTGTTGATTTGCACCTCGGAGGCGTAAGGTAAAAATGCTCTAAAAACAAAATGTTGGTCTTCGGTCTCATTAACAGTGTGATGACCTAAAAAACTAAACGGGTCATGATGGCGTGCTTCTAAAATGAGGCGCAGTGCATGCGTATGTGCTTTTGATACCGATTGAGTTGCCTTAGATTTTGCCAAAGTTATATCCCCTCATCATTTTTAAGGTATTTTAGTTTTTATTTGTTAGATTAGATCTGTTTTAGCTAGATTATAGTGCTTTAAGCTGATTATAATGTAATCAATTGCAATCTTAAGTAAATTAAACTAGTTGGCCCAGCTAGTGCAATGTAAGGCAACCTTTATAAATTTATGCGATGGGAAGCCAGAGGTTGGCTTAAGCATTTAACTGATTTTAGTGTCCCCGTGGTGCAAAGTGCCCGTCACACGAATTTATCAAGGTTAACGTAAGTAACTAACCAAAACTCAGGAGGGCCTCATGTCGCAAAATCGGCAAGTAGATCAGCATTCAGACCGTTTTATTAGTACCTTAACCAAAAATACTGTCGCAATTATTCTGGCAGGTGGGCGCGGGAGCCGTTTGAAGAATTTAACAGACAGGCGTGCAAATCCTGCGGTGCAATTTGGTGGAAAGTTCCGTATTATTGATTTTCCGCTTTCAAATTGCATGAACTCTGGCATTCGCCGTATTAACGTCGCCACACAATATAAAGCACAAAGCTTAATTCAGCATATTCAGCGCGGATGGGGTTTTTTACGGGGTGAGTTTAATGAGTACGTCAATATTATCCCGGCACAACAGCGAATATCAGAAGATTGGTACAAAGGGACGGCCGATGCGGTATATCAAAACATAGATTTATTGCGCGAGGGTGGCGCCGAGTATGTGTTGATTTTAGCGGGTGATCATATTTACAAAATGGATTACGGCAAAATGTTGGCGACACATGTGAAAAATAATGCGGATATGACGGTCGCTTGCATCAATGTGCCTTTAGAAGATGCCAAAGGGTTTGGAGTATTGGCAGTTGATGAGTCAGACCGCGTAATTGAATTTGCTGAAAAGCCCGCTAATCCAAAGCACATGCCAGGCGACACCACTAAAGCTTTTGCAAGTATGGGAATTTACGTATTTAACGCTAAATTTTTGTATGAGCAATTGATCCGTGATGCCGGAGACTCAAAATCCAGCCATGACTTTGGCGGTGATATTATTCCTTACATCATCAATAAATATAAAGTGCAAGCGCACCGTTTTACTGATAGCTGCGTCGGCGCCAAGAACGGCAACCATTACTGGCGTGATGTGGGTACGATTGACGCTTACTGGGAAGCCAACATGGAGCTCACCAAGGTGATTCCGGAGCTTAATCTATACGATAGAGATTGGCCGATTTGGACGTATCAAGAGCAATTACCGCCGGCCAAGTTTGTATTTAATGATGAAGGCAGAACAGGTAAAGCGATAGATTCTCTGGTTTCTGGCGGTTGCTTGATTAGTGGCTCACGCATTACAAATTCTGTTTTGTTTTCTGATGTGCGTGTGCATAGTTATTGCGACATTGATGGTTCGGTCATTTTGCCTAAAGTGACGGTTAATCGAAGTGTGGTGCTCAAAAATGTGGTGATAGACCGGGGTTGCATCATCCCGGAAGGCATGCAAATTGGCGTAGATTTAACGCTGGATGCAAAACGTTTTCATGTGTCTGAAAAAGGCATCGTGTTAGTGACGCCAGATATGTTAGGGCAGAATTTATATCGTGTGGTTTGACTGCATGTTTTAAATGTTAGTTTAATGGCAAGTACCAAATACTTGCCATTACCTGAGTCTGCCTATTTTTTTAATTTAATAGTTTAAGGTTTTCTTGAAGTGAATACTGCTAGACCTCAGTTATATCTCAACCTCTATTGGCACATGCACCAGCCGGATTATCGCGATTTAGCGACTAATGAATACGTGTTGCCGTGGACTTATTTACACGCCATCAAAGACTATAGTGATATGGCGTACCATCTTGAAATCAATCCTGCAGCACGCGTGAGCTTTAATTTTGTGCCAATTTTGTTAGAGCAGCTTGAAGATTACACGCAGCAGTTTAAGCAAAATACCATACGCGATCCTTTGCTTGCGTTACTGATTAAAAAAGACTTGGAAAACATCAATATTGATCAATGTCATTTGATTGTGCAAAGCTGTTTTAAAAGTCATCATGAAAAAATGCTCAGCCCGTTTCCGCATTACCAACGCTTGTTGCAGCTTTATCAGCTGGTAGAGCCGATGATGACGAATGATCAGTTTCATTATTTATCAGCACAATATAAAGCAGACTTGTTGGTGTGGTACCACTTGGCCTGGTGTGGCGAGAGCTTGAGGCGTACCAGTAAAGTGGTGCAAGCCTTGATGGGCAAAGGCGCACTCTTTACTTATGAAGAAAGGCAGCAGTTATACGCAGTGATTAGTGACACGATTTCACACTTAATCCCGCGTTATAAAGCCTTAATGGCGCGTAAGCAAATTGAAATTTCTACCACACCATATTACCACCCAATATTACCGTTATTGCTGGACTTTAAATCTACGCTGGATGCTATGCCTGATGCGCCTTTGCCAGAAAATACCCAATATATGGGTGGGCAAAGTCGTGCGGTTGCACATGTATTATCTGCCAAAAAAGCGCATCAGCATTATTTTGGCATAGTACCGCGTGGTATGTGGCCAGCTGAGGGTGCTGTTTCACATGCCGCATTGTCGCTGATGGCTGAACATGGTGTAGAGTGGGCCGCAACTGGGCAAGGTGTTTTGGCTAATAGCCTGATTAAGTCAAATTTAAGTGCTGAAAATAAAGATGACTACTTATATCAGCCATATCGCGTCACTAATGGTAAGCATGATGTTTTATGTTTTTTTAGAGATGATGCGCTCTCAGATAAAATTGGCTTTGAATATGCAAAAATGCATTCCAACGAAGCCGTGGGTGATTTTGTCCGCTCACTTGAGCGTATTCAGCAGGCGAACACAAGTGATCAATCTAAAGTGGTGAGCGTGATCTTAGATGGTGAAAATGCATGGGAATATTTTGCATACAATGGTTTTTATTTTTTGAGCGAGTTATACGAAGCACTTGCAAAACACCCTGACATTAAAATGACTACTTTCAGCGACATCGTTGATTTATATCAAGCTAAAGCCAGCAAAACCCACGGATTATCTGCACCTGCTTTGCCGCAGGTGGCCGCAGGCAGCTGGGTCTATGGTACATTTAGTACGTGGATTGGTAGTAAAGATAAAAATCTGGCGTGGGATTTGCTGTGTGAGGCTAAGAAAGCTTACGACACGGTGTTGGCATCCGGTCGTTTAGATGCGGAGCAACTTAGCGCATGTGAACGCCAGCTCGCTATTTGCGAGGGGTCGGATTGGTTTTGGTGGTTTGGGGATTACAATTCATCCGATAGCGTTGCCAGCTTTGATCAACTCTATCGCCGCAATTTAATCAATTTATATAGCTTGCTTGGACAGAGCGTGCCAGAGGCGTTGCATCAAAAAATTAGTGCGGGTGGTGGCGATGCAGATAATGCGGGTACTATGCGACGTGGGCAGGCATAGGTTGCAGCGCAAATAGCAGACAACGTTCAGTACAATTTTTTAATTCTGTAAGGAATTTATGACTTTAGAATCCAACCCATCACCTTTAACAGAACGCCAGACAGGCGTGTTGTTGCACGTAAGTTCTCTGCCTAGCGCTTATTACACAGGTGATCTAGGGCTGGAAGCTTATCACTTCGTTGATTTTTTACACGATATTGGCGCAACGGTCTGGCAAACTTTACCCATTAACATGCCGCACGCAGATAACTCACCTTATCAGTGCTTATCTGCACATGCTGGAAATCCAGACTTCATTAGTTTAGAAATATTACAAACACAAGGCTTGCTCACTAAAGAAGATTTAAGCGGATTACTGACCAGTAAAACCCATTTGCTGGTTAAGGCGTATGACACATTTATCCAGCAAGTCGATAAAAAGTCGCGGCAAGAATTTAGCCGTTTTTGCAAAAAACATAGGCATTGGTTAAATGATTTCGCCTTGTTTTTGGCGTTACGTAATCAATTTAAGGATGCTGGGTGGAGCCAATGGCCTGATGCCTATAAAAACCGTGATAAAAAAACGTTAAAACTGGCGCAAGCTGAGTTAGCGCAGGAAATTGCGGTGATTAAATTTGCACAGTTTATTTTCTTTACACAATGGTTAGCGTTAAAAAAATATGCAACGCATAAAAAAGTAGCTTTATTTGGAGATATTCCAATTTTTGTCGCTTATGACAGTGCAGACGTATGGGCTGAGCCGCATTTTTTTAAGCTTGATGCCGATAAGAACATGACTGTAGTGGCGGGTGTGCCGCCAGATTATTTTTGTGCAACGGGTCAGCGTTGGGGCAATCCACATTACAATTGGGATGCAATGGCTGCGTACGACTTTAGCTGGTGGGTGTCGCGCATGGCGACTCAAAATGAGCTATTTGATATCGTACGCATTGATCATTTTAGAGGCTTGGAAGCGGCATGGGAGATTCCCACGACTGAAGAAACTGCAATCAATGGGGTATGGGTGTTAGCGCCGGGAGATGCTTTACTTGCAGCGATAACAGCGGCTTTGCCTGATATCAACTTGGTAGCAGAAGACTTGGGTATTATTACCGCAGAAGTAGATGCTTTGAGAGCAAAATACAATTTGCCTGGCATGAAGATTCTGCAATTTGCATTTAGCGGCACGGACGACAACCCATATTTACCGCATAATATTGAAGAAAATAGCGTGGTTTACACTGGTACGCACGATAATGACACGACAGTAGGTTGGTATGACGCAATGGATGAGCAAGAGCGTGAACATGTGCATGCTTATCTACGCGTATCTCACTACGAGCAACATGAGCCGAGCATGCCTAACGATTTAATTGTCATGGCACTTGAATCAAGGGCGAAATTGGCGATGATTCCGATGCAAGATATTTTGGCGCTAGATGGCAATCATCGTATGAATACTCCAGGCACTACTACTGGCAATTGGCACTGGCGTTTTAATTGGCAACAATTATCAGTCGAGCAAAAAGCCAGCATTACCGAGCTAATTAAACGTACAAAGCGGCATTAAGTGTATGGCAACCCTAATTGGCATAGACGTTGGCGGCACTAACCTACGCGTTGGCGTAGTGGAATGTCATGCATTTACGCCACCGCAACTACTAGAAGAAGTACGTTTTCAAGCTGACTTTTCCAGCCGAAGTAAAACACATCAGCATTCACCACAGCAGGCCTGGCAAACCATTTTAATGACCATTGCGGATGCCGTTAACAGCGTTCGTGCCAAGCACCCGGCTATATTGGCGGTTGGTGTTGGTTTTCCTGGGTTTATTGACCCAGTTACCCAAACCATTTCACAATCCCCCAATTTGCCAGGGTTAAGCAATGTTGATTTAAGTGCAGATTTAAGCGCGATCATTGCATTGCCGGTAATCACGGAGAATGACGCATTGGCGGCAGCTTATGGCGAATACATGATGCATCCATCTCAAGCCATTAGCCAAACAAGTGGTCATGCAAGTAGTTTGATTTATTTAGGCTTAGGCACAGGCGTGGGTGGTGGTTTGATTTTGAACGGTAAGCCATTCCAAGGCCAGCATGGTGTGGCAATGGAAGTTGGGCATATTACGGTTCAGCCCAATGGCAGGTTGTGCGGTTGTGGTAATTTAGGCTGCATGGAGCAATATGCCTCAGCCAGCGGAGTTGCGATTAGCTATTTTGAAGCAACAAACCAGCAATGTTCGGCTGTAGAAATTGCAACACGCGCTAAAGCGGGTGATGAAGCCGCAATAGCCGCTTATCAGCGCGCGGGCACAACGCTGGCACAAGCGTTGGCGCATATATTAAAAGTGATTGATGTTGCAAACGTAGTCATCGGTGGTGGTGTGAGCGCTGGCTGGCCGTTGATGCAACAGGCTTTTCATCAGCAATTAGAACAAGATTTAATCCCTGCTTTACGCGGTAAGGTCAACGTGAATATTTCTAATTTGGGTGATCGTGCTGGGATTATTGGTGCGGCGCTACTTTCACGCCCTGCCTTATAAAAATTAGCCTCAAACCTTGCAAGGTCATTCAGCGGAGTCAATTGCTCGCGCCTGCCATCTGTTATTTGAATAGGGGTAGTGTTACTCTTTGAGTAGCCCAATTGCGGCAGATGGTTCATGGAAGGGATATCCCAGAGCGGTGGCAACAGATTGATTGGTCACTTTTCCTTGATGCACATTTAACCCGTTCAGAAGATGTTGGTTATCGCGTAGTGCTTGCAAGCCCTTATCTGCAAGTGCCAGCACGTAAGGCAGCGTGGCATTATTGAGCGCATAGGTCGAAGTGCGCGGGACGGAGCCCGGCATATTGGCGACACAGTAATGAATGACACCATCGACCACATAGGTTGGCGTGTCGTGGGTGGTCGGACGCGAAGTCTCGCAGCAGCCGCCTTGGTCGATTGCAACATCTACAATCACGCTCCCAGGTTTCATCTTTGTGACAGTGTTGTGTGTGATGAGTTTGGGTGCCGTAGCGCCCGCAACCAGCACCGCACCAATCACGAGATCGGCAATGCTACAGTGATGCTCAATCGCATCTGCCGTTGAATAAACGCTATTCAGGCGATGGCCAAACTGCTTACTTAGGTTGCGCAGGACATCTATATTGCGGTCTATTATCGTCACTGTAGCCCCCATACCTAGAGCGACATCAATCGCATTCGTGCCGACTACTCCACCACCGATTACCGTTACTCTGGCAGGCTCAACCCCGGTAATCCCACCTAACAATATGCCTGGTCCACCATGTGCCTTTTCTAGAAAATAAGCGCCTGCCTGAACCGCAATCCGTCCTGCTACCTCTGACATTGGTGCCAGTAGCGGTAAGCCGCCTCCATCGGCAGTGACGGTTTCGTAGGCGATGCAAGTTGCACCGGAGTTAACCAGATCATGAGTCTGCTCAGGGTCGGGGGCAAGATGCAAATAGGTGAAAAGAATTTGCCCCGGCTTTAGCCATTTGCGCTCGACGGCCTGAGGCTCCTTAACCTTAATGATCAATTGTGCTCGCTCGAATATTTCCCGTGGTGATTTGACAATGGATGCACCGGCGGTCTGGTATTGCTGGTCTAGTGCGCCGATTCCGTCACCCGCACCTGACTCGACAAGGACTTTGTGACCGCGCGCCACCAACTCTCGTACATTGGCTGGCACTAGGCCCACCCTGTATTCGCGCACCTTGATTTCCTTGGGGACTCCGATCAGCATATATCTGTTAGTTCCTCATACAATAATTGCCGCCACATTGAGAACATAAAGCGGCCAAGTATTGCATAACCACTTCGTAATACTGGATATCATAACAGAGTAGAATAAGCTTACGTTTGCCTTTGCTATATTTAGCTTGCTAAGTTAGGGCAGTGAAACTTAAAGCTTGCATTATGGTTAATTTTTTAGTTAATTCCCCCATATTTTTGCATGTGGTACATTGTTACTGTCGTTTGGTAATAGCTATTCTTTGGCTATCTCATAATCATACCAGCGATCAATATAGGTTGACGATGACAGGAGAGGAGGGGATTGCGCTTTATTCAAGCTTTCAGTCTAATAATATGTTTGGCTTACCTGCCACAGGCGGTGGCAGAACCGCTGTCATTTCCCATCACTGGCGGGGTGTTTGAATACGCAGTTCAACCTGGAGACTATCTAATCAAGATCGGCGCACGTTTTGGAGTGCCTGCCGTAACCTTGTCGCGCGATAATGATTTGGAATATGAAGGCTTATTGATGCCAGGGCAGAAGCTAGTCATCGATAACCGGCACATCGTGCCTGAATTGCGGGATGAAGGCCTGCTCATTAACTTGCCGCAACGCATGCTCTATTACTTTCGCGGCTGGGAATTAGTGGCTACCTATCCAGTGGGATTGGGAAAGCCTAGCTGGCCGACACCGGCAGGTGAGTTCATTGTGACCAATAAGGCAGTTAACAAGGCTTGGCGTGTGCCAAAATCTATTCAGGAGGAAATGCGCCGTGAAGGTCAAATAGTGAAGGCGGAAGTGCCACCTGGCCCCGACAACCCTCTAGGCAAACACTGGCTTGGGCTCAGCCTGACATCGATTGGTATTCACGGCACCCTCGCGCCAGCCAGTATTTATCATTTTCAGAGCCATGGCTGCATACGCCTGCATCCCGATGATATCGAGGTGCTGTTTGCGCAGATAGAGCAGGGGGCGGTTGGCAGTATTATTTACAATCCACTTTTGCTGACAGAATCGAATGGGCAGATTTTTATTGAGGCGCATCGGGATATTTATAGCAAAGTTGAGACCTCATTGGCTACGTTAAAACAAATGGCGCATGATGCGATGCTGAGCAATCGCATCGACTGGTTGCGTGCAGCAGAGGTGTTGATACTGAAAGATGGTGTAGCACGCGATGTGACGCTCTCCATCCAAGCCCCTCAAACATAGGATGAACTATCACGATGAGTCATGAAGTTTGTAAGATACGTCGGCGTTTGCTTAAGGCTGGCATGGCGCTCGCATTTACAGGGCTGAGCGCCCGCCCAGCTCTTGCTGCCTTTAAGTCGAGATTAACTGAGGGGCGTGAACTTTCTTTCCATAATCTGCATACCGGCGAAAATCTCAACGCTGAGTACTGGTCTGAAGGTGCTTATCTGCCAGATGCGCTGGCTGACATCAACCACATTCTGCGTGATCATCGCAACGATCAGGTGCTCCCGATTGAGACGCATCTGCTTGATTTATTGTACGGACTGCGCAACGCACTCGACACCACGCAACCATTCCAGATCATATCGGGCTATCATTCGCCCGCAACCAATGCGCTTCTGGCAGCTAATTTCGATGGCGTAGCCAAAGGCAGCCTGCATACGCAAGCCAAGGCAATCGACCTTAATGTTGAAGGGGTTCCACTAAACGAGCTGCGCCGTGCAGCCATTGCATTGCATGGGGGCGGTGTCGGTTATTACCCGAACTCTAACTTTGTACATATTGATATTGGCCGTGTGCGAACCTGGTAGTTTATGTAGATAAGTGGTCAGGTCAGATTGCTTTGTAAGGTGCCATTATCAAGCTGCAAATTTTTACCTCTAGATTTACGATTAAACCAAGTCATCAATATAGTGCGGTTAAAAAGTACGATCAGGTAAGTGGCGTGAGAGCGCCCATCGTACATGATCTCTTACTACGACATCTTTATGATCTATATGTTGTTTGAGGGCATCAATAATTGCTGGTGTAGTTTCTGCATTACCCAAACCTACGGCGATATTTCTTAGCCATTGTGTATAGCCGATACGATAAATCGCACTGCCCGCCATTTTTGTTTTGAATGCATCTTCACTCCAGTTAAAACAATCAATTAGGCTAATATCATCTAGTCCATGTTTCACTGCAAAATCGGCTTCTTTGGTGATTTCGGCAAACTTGTTCCAAGGGCAATAAAGCTGGCAGTCATCGCAGCCATACACGCGGTTGCCGATTAAGGGGCGCAACTCTATGGGTATGTTGCCCTTAAGCTCAATCGTTAAATAAGAAATACAGCGTCTGGCATCTACCTCATACGGCGCTGTAATGGCTTGGGTCGGGCAAACGTCAATACAGCTGGTGCAAGTGCCGCAATGATTCGTGGCTGGCGCGTCAATATCCAGTGGTAAATTGGTGTAAATTTCACCTAAAAAAAACCATGAACCTTGATTTTTATTGATCAGTAGTGTGTGTTTTCCGCGCCAACCCAGACCGGATTTTTCTGCCAAGGCCACTTCTAGTACAGGCGCGCTATCGGTGAAGGCTCGGTATTCAAAATGGCTGGTTTGATCATGCGCGAGTTCAGCTTGAACCTTCTCGCATAGTTTTTGCAGTTTGTTGCGCATCACTTTGTGATAATCGCGCCCAAGCGCGTAGCGTGAGATAAATGCCCGGCTGTTGTTTTGCAAAATAGCTTCGCTATCTTTAGCGTTTGGCGGTAGGTAATCTAAACGTGCTGAAATAATGCGGTTGGTATTTGGTACTAATTCGGCAGGGCGGGTGCGCTTCGTGCCGTGTTTTGCCATATAATCCATCTCACCATGGAAACCTTTTTTAATCCACGCTTGATGTTCAGTTTCAGCCGTTTGCAAATGGGTGTCGGTAATGCCAATTTGATTAAAGCCGAGTTCCAGCCCCCAACGTTTAATATCGCGACTCAGTTGGCTAATATTTTTAGTAGAATTAAACTTAGTATAATGGCTCATGGATAATAATTTTACACTTGATTTGGCAGATGAGGCTGCAACGCTTGGTTTTGGTGCTGCAGTCGCCAAAGCCATTACGCCTAATTTAACGATTTATTTACATGGCGATTTAGGTGCAGGTAAAACTACTTTTGCCCGTGGCTTGATTCGCGGATTAGGGTTTATGGGTAAAGTTAAAAGCCCCACTTATACGTTAGTTGAGCCTTACGAAGTGATGTTGAATCAGGCCGAATTGTTAACCCTGTATCATTTTGATTTGTATCGATTTAATGATGAAGAAGAGTGGGAAGCGGCAGGTTTTAGAGACTACTTTAATCCTGCGAGTGTGTGTTTAATTGAGTGGCCAGAAAAAGCTGCGCATAGTTTGCCTGTAGCAGATATTGATATTAGTTTTAACCTCAAAGGAGCAGGCCGTGAAGTTAACGTGTTTGCACATACGCCACATGGTGAGCAATGCCTAAAAAAATTCCAGCATAGTGTTCTTAAGTGTTCTAATGATTAAACCAATAATCAAACCGATATTTAAAGCAATGATTAAAAGTTTGAAGTCAATTTTTTTAAGTTTTACTGCATGCTTGCTGTTGGTCGGCGAGGCATACGCAGCAGACAATGCTATCACTGCGGGGCGTATTTGGCCTGCGCAAGATTACACGCGCATGACCCTAGAGGCCAGCAAGCCAATTGCTTATAAAATGACACTGCTACAAAACCCTGAACGTGTGGTGGTGGATATTGAAAATGTTGATCTCAACCAAGTATTGAAATCACTGAACGACAAGATATTAGCCAGTGACCCTTACATTATGCAGTTGCGCGTGGCTCAATTTAAACCCGGCGTTGTGCGCTTGGTGGTCGATTTAAAAGCTGAAATCAAGCCAACGATATTCACCTTGTTGCCTGCAGGCGATTACAAGCACCGATTGGTGTTAGATATTTACCCAGTGAAAGATCCGTTAATGACGCTGTTGGCGCAGCGCGATAATGCATTTTCGCCTACCGCTGAAGTGCAGGCTTTCAATCAATTACCACTCTCGCAATCAAGTACAGAGCCTTTACCTGCGCAGCAATCAAATAATTCAACACTTGATCCAGTGATTGAAGCTACGGCGGTAATGCCTACAGAAAATAATAAGCCTGCTGAAGTCAGCCCTCAGATTAAGCCGGTAGAGAGTGCGAGCAGCACTCAAGCTATGGTGACAAAAGAGGCGCCTGAAAATAAAGACGTAGATAAATTTATCCGACAAATTACAATTGCCATTGACCCTGGTCATGGCGGAGAGGACCCCGGTGCAATTGGTGCTACTGGTAGCCGTGAAAAAGATATTACCTTGATTATTGCTAAAAAGCTCAAAGCTAAAATTGATGAAGAACCCGGCATGCGGGCTGTGTTGACGCGTGATAGTGATTATTTTATACCGTTGCATGGGCGTGTACTCAAAGCACGCAAGTTACAAGCAGATTTGTTTGTGTCTATTCATGCGGATGCTTTTACTAATCCTGCTGCACGCGGCTCGTCAGTATTCGCTCTTTCTGAAAAAGGGGCAACCAGTGCCAGTGCGCGCTATTTAGCTAAAAAAGAAAATGAATCGGATTTGATTGGCGGCGTGAGTTTAAATGTAAAAGACCCTGTGTTAGCAAGAACGCTCCTGGATTTATCGCAAACAGCGACCATTAATGATAGTTTGAAATTAGGTAAAGCGGTATTGGGGTATATTGGCGAACTTAATAAGTTACACAAAAACCATGTAGAGCAAGCCGGTTTTGCGGTGTTGAAATCACCAGATATCCCATCAATTCTGGTCGAAACGGATTTTATCAGCAACCCGGATGAAGAGCGCAGGCTTAATGATGACGCTTATCAGGATAAATTAGTGCTTTCTATTTTGGCTGGCATCAAAAAGTATTTTGCTAGTAATCCTGCGCTCGCAAAAACCAAGTTGGCGATGCAGTAAGAATAAGTAAGACTAATCACTGAAATTTGCTGAAGGGGTACGCGATGATGCAACTTACATTTTTAGGTGCTACAGGCACTGTCACTGGCTCAAAATATCTGCTAAAAAGTGGTGATAAACGCATTCTGGTTGATTGTGGGTTGTTTCAGGGGCTTAAGCAATTACGGCTTAAAAACTGGGCGGACTTGCCAATCAATCCCAAAGAAATTGATGCCGTGGTGCTGACCCATGCGCATATTGATCACAGTGGCTACTTGCCATTGCTGGTTAAAAATGGCTTTTCAGGTAAGGTGTATTGCTCTGAAGCTACGCGTGATTTATGTGAGGTTTTGTTACCTGATTCTGCGTATCTGCAAGAAGAGGAAGCTGAATATGCTAATCGGCGCGGCTTCTCTAAACATCAACCGGCACTCCCGCTATACACGCAAGAAGATGCAATGGCTGCGCTCAAGTTGATTACACCAGTGAATTATGAGCAAGATGTAGATTTAGGCGATGGTCTTACGTTGAGGCTCACGCCTAACGGCCATATTCTCGGCTCAGCGTTTGTGCGCATTCATAACCGACAAACATCAGTGTTGTTCTCAGGCGATATTGGTCGCCCTCATGATATTTTGATGAGAGCGCCTGCAAATGTTAAGCAGGCCGATTATTTGCTGCTTGAGTCAACCTACGGTAATCGCTTACATGAAAAAGACGATCCGCAAGTGAAGTTAGCTGCCATTATCAATAAAACAGTCAAGCGTAAGGGCGTAGTGGTGATTCCTGTATTTGCAGTGGGTAGGGCGCAAGAGCTGCTGTATTACATACATTTGCTTAAATCATCAGGCGCTATCGCGCACGATATTCCTGTGTATCTGAATAGCCCAATGGCAGTAGATGCTACGGAAATATTTACGCATCACCATGATGAGCATCGTTTAACGCCAGAGCAGTGCCGCGCGTTGAATCGAACAGCACGGATGGTGAATAGTGCTGAAGAATCAAGGCGTTTGAATGAAACACACGGCCCGATGATTATTCTTTCAGCCAGTGGCATGGCGTCCGGTGGGCGTGTTGTGCATCATCTCAAGGCATTTGCACCAAAGCCTAACAACACTATTTTATTTGTAGGGTTTCAGGCCGCGGGTACGCGTGGTGCTGCGATGTTGGATGGTGCGGAGAGCGTTAAAATTCATGGTGAGTATGTGCCAATACGCGCCAATGTTGAGCTGATTTCCAACCTTTCGGCACACGCTGATTATTCGGAAATATTAGACTGGCTAGGGGGTTTTGAAACGCCGCCTAAAAAAACGTTTATTGTGCATGGTGAGCCGGTTGCAGCAGATGCCATGCGGCATCACATTGAGGAAAAAATGCACTGGAAAGTGGTGATGCCTGAGTATCTGGAAACAGTGACCTTGGATTAAGTTGTCTTATGTACCCAAGCACGCTGATCAGGGGAAACTGATAAGTACTACTAAACCCGCTTTGCAGGCAAGTATTACTAATTTTCTAAGTGCTATACCAGTGCTTGGCATCCCCGTAGAATATATGGGCTAAAGCCCATTATTCATACGTGAAAGCACTTGTAAACCCGTATGTACCACGGGCACTCCGATTTTCTAAGAGATAAATCTCTTGAAAAGTCGTATGTAGGAGCGATATTTATATCGCGAAAGCAATGATCAATATAATCACCAACCATTCGCGATATAAATATCGCTTCTACATAAATCACCGTCTTTTGTTCATCAAATAATCTACCTCACGGCTTGTATCACCATACCCAGCTTGCGTCAGCAATGCGCGTTCTATATAGCGGCTTAACTGCTGACGTAGCAACTTTACGCTATCCCCATCGACAAAACATTGCGGAAACTTAAAGCTTAGCCACGCGTATAAGCTTAAATTACGGCTCAGTAATTCTGCTTGTTCTAAATGTTTCGGGCTGTGTGAATCCAGCCAAACGGGTGCCGTCGGCAGGTAACGTATGGTGGATTGCGCTACACTTTGCAGGCACAGTAAATAGTAATCTTTTTCAACAGCAACATTGAGTGAAATTGGCGCATAAACAAAGATAAACTTGTCTTTTAGCGACATGTTCGGCGCATGTTCATCGACTAGCTCTGCTTGTGTAATTTGAGTATTAAGTGATGATTGTTCAAAAAGGTCATGGTGAAACTTGACTCTTTCTTGATGGTAACTCAATATTTCTGCAATTTTTCGCGTATGTAAGCGCGCGGCAATGTCACCAATTTGCATATAGTTGATGCTAATCGGTAATTTAGTTAAATCTGCGGTGTCATCTGTTGCCAGCATGTGCTCAATATGAATTAGTTCGTCGTTTTCAAGCACACTCACATAGCCGGTGTCGTAAATGCCATATCTGCCTGCGCGCCCTGCAATTTGACGCACTTCTGTCATGTTGAGTAAGCGTGAAGCTACGCCATCAAACTTATGAATATTTGAGAATATCACTCGACGTATCGGCAAATTTAAGCCCATGCCAATCGCGTCAGTGGCGACTAGAATATCTGCTTGGCCAGTATTAAAGCGCTCAGATTCGGTGCGGCGTACTTCAGGTGATAATGCCCCATAAATACTAGCGACCGTGAAGCCCCATTGCCTTAATCTCGCACTAAACGTCAGCACATCTTTACGGCTAAACGCGATGACGGCATCACCTTGTTGCAGTTTTGGTTTTAGTTTTTGGCGGCTGTAATGTTTGCCACACAGGCTTTCGTGTTCTAACACCAAAGGCGTTTTGCGTGCTAGTTGAGTGATCTCAAAAGTTTCATTCAAGGCCTCAATGGCGGCTATGCATGGCGCTGTTACGGCATTTGAACCACAGATAAACACTTGTAATGCAGGCACACCTACTAATGCAGCGGTCCATGCCACGCCTCGGTCAGGGTCTTGCAGCATTTGAATTTCATCAATAATGGCTACCTCAACTGGTTGACCGGGGTTCATCATTTCGATAGTAGATGCTGTGTGTTGCGCGCCTTCCATCAACGTGCGCTCTTCACCTGTAATAAGGTTGCATGGCACACCTGCAGCCACCAGTCGATCACGAATTTCCATGGCGAGGAGACGCAATGGAGCAAGATAAACACCTGATTTGGCTTTTTCTAAACTCAATAGCGCTTGGTAGGTTTTACCTGAATTGGTGGGGCCAAGATAAAAGTGATGATGGCGTTTAAGGTTGCGGGCGAGGGTGAAGCTGTCTGTATAGGTAGTTGGTGCTGAATTTTTTTGGAAGTGTTTCATACTTTCAGGAATTTAGCTTAAAACAGGTAAAATACCAACATACAAAAATATAAGTGACTTAATTTTAATGCGCATTCAACGCTTACCAGACCAGTTGATTAGTCAAATTGCCGCAGGCGAGGTGGTAGAGCGCCCTGCATCTGCGCTCAAAGAATTGCTGGAAAATAGTCTGGATGCTGGTAGCACTGATATTCAAGTGTCGTTGCTACAAGGCGGTATCAAGCAATTACGCGTGGTAGATAACGGTGTAGGTGTAGCAAAAGAAGATTTGGAACTAGCACTTACGCGGCACGCGACCAGCAAGATAGCGAGTTTAGAGGATTTAGAATCTGTCGCCAGTTTGGGTTTTCGTGGCGAAGCCTTGGCAAGCATTGCTTCAATTTCGCGCACGCAGT
The DNA here is from genome assembly GCA_030655015.1 of Methylotenera sp. Lineage (GTDB taxonomy): Bacteria > Pseudomonadota > Gammaproteobacteria > Burkholderiales > Methylophilaceae > Methylotenera. The sequence continues at coordinate 27,535 of JAURWJ010000140.1, forward strand.
TAATGAGTCGCCAAGCCGAGTCTAAGCACGCTTGGCGCATTATCTCAGAGGGGAGTGAAATTTATCCGATTGAACCCGGCGCGTTAGATGCAGGCACCATTATCGAAGTGACTGATTTATATTTCAACACCCCGGCGCGCCGTAAGTTTTTAAAAACAGAAGCTACCGAGTTTGGGCATTGCGAAAAGGCTTTTGAGTGCGTAGCACTGTCGCGGCCAGATGTTGCTTTTATGTTACAACACAATGGTAAAGCGCTTAGTCGCTTTGCTATTAGTAGCCCTGGCAAAAGATTTAGCGAAGTATTGGGTGCAGAGTTTGCCGCTGAAAGTGTTGAGATAGATGAATCTGCTGCGGGTTTACGTTTGTGGGGCATGACGGCTAAACCTACGTTTAGTCGCCATAGTCGAGATACGCAATATGTGTATGTTAATGGCCGTTTTGTACGTGACAAACTGATTGCACATGCCATTCGCCAAGCCTACCAAGATGTGTTGCATCACGACCGCCATCCTGCGTTTGTATTGTTTATTGAGCTAGACCCTAACTTGGTGGATGTGAATGTACACCCAAGTAAAACCGAAGTCAGGTTTAGAGACGGGCAAGCGATTCATCGTTTTATTTTTCATTCGCTACATAAAGCGTTAGCAACGCCAACAGGTGTTTCTAATGCGGTCACAGCAGGTCAAGCGGGGCGCAATCCGTTTGATGCGCCTCAATCCTTTATGCACTATCCAACGTATCAATCACAAATCAATTTACAAGCCAATGAATCCAATAATTTTTATCAAACTTTATTTGGGAACACTCAAAACAGCACGCTGAGTAATTTACAGGTGGCAAATGGTTTTAATACATATACGCATCAACCCTCAGTTGAAGCCCACTCCGTAGAAACCGAATACCCGCTTGGTTTTGCAGTGGCACAAATACACGGCATCTATGTGTTAGCGCAAAACGCGCAAGGTATGGTCGTAGTCGATATGCACGCCGCGCATGAGCGCATTATGTACGAGCGGCTGAAGAATGCGCTGGACACTAAAAGTGTAGCCATGCAGCCTTTGTTACTGCCCATTAGCTTCAATGCCGATAAATTAGAAGTGGCGACAGTACAGGAGGCGTTAGCCAGTAATGACGCCAGCTTGCAACAACTAGGTTTTGATATTGCCGTACTTTCACCCACAACGCTTGCAGTACGCGCGGTACCGACTATGTTGCAAAATGCCGATGCGGTGACCTTGGCGCGTGATGTGTTGCGTGATTTGCGTGAATACGGTGCCAGCCGAGCGCTGACGGAACGCAGAAACGAACTGTTAGGTACGATGGCTTGCCATGCGGCTGTGCGTGCTAATCGCAGCCTAACTATCCCTGAAATGAATGCTTTGCTACGCGACATGGAGGCTACCGAGCGTTCAGGACAGTGCAACCACGGTCGACCGACTTGGTTTCAGGTGAGCATGACTGACTTGGATAAGATGTTTATGCGAGGTAAATAGGGTTAAGGAAACGCTGATTAAATGGCTACGCGGGCGAATTGCTGCGTTGCGCGGTACTCGCAACCTCGCTGTACACCGCGTACTATCTCGGTTACTGCGGACCAAACGCCTTTGGCGTGTGAATAATGCGCTTCAGCGCATATATTCCACGGACATGCCCTTTACGGGTACACTTCATCCCGCTCGCTCATTTAATCAGTGTTTCCTTAGAAAATACTTTGCCCTATATCCTTGCTGATATACCACTATTGGTTATTTACATCTGAAATTTTGCTTCTACACTAGTTGCAAGGTCAACCGTTAACAGCAATATTTCCATTCTCTTACCTTTTGTTGATCCAGTTCTTCAGCCAGCGCCAAACAAGGCTGTCTGGTATTTCTACCCCATCAATCATGTAGGTCAGTATTTTTGTATTATTGAGCAAGATGGGCAGTGCAGATTTGGCGGAAGGGCGGCCACAAAATAGAATGCAGTCGCCTGCCATCAGTTTGGTGGAAGTATCGGGGACTAGTAGCAGTTGATTGTTGCGAGATAGCATCAGTGACACTAAACTTAAGCGCTGTTCGCGATTTAATGGGTCTTGAGTAAGGTTTTCAAGGGATACCGATGTGCCGTTATTTAATAACTCGGTCACTGCAGGTGCATTTTCTTGGTTAATGGTTACCGCCCAAGTTTCAGGGACGCTTTCGCCCACGGTTGAAACCAATTGACTGATCAGCTGGTTGGCCCATGCGTTGGTTTGATTGCGTACCAGCTCTAAAAACTGGGCCAGTAAGGGCGATATCATGTGAGCTAAACACTCATGGGCAATAATGTCAGTAGGTTGCATGGTAATGTCGGCGTTAAACTGATTAAACAATGCATTGTTGTGGTGTTTGTTTTTGCGGATGACGACAAATAATTTTGGATTAAGCTCAAAAGCGGTCATGACTATTGATAAATTATTGATGTCATTATCGGTGCCGGCAACAATGCCAACGGCACTGTTAATATCGGCTTCAAGTAAGGTTTTAGCTTCGGTACCGCTACCGACAATGCAATTATCGCAGCCTGTTAACTCTGGCGCGGCTTCTATGATAGTGGTGCTGATGTGTTCACGTTCTAAATTTTTAACCACGGACTTGCCAAATCGACCGTAGCCACACACGACCCATCTGCCTAATGGCGGATATTCTGGAGGGGGTATTTTGTCGCCAGGCGTGTCTGTGAGCCACTCATGCAAAATATAAGTGCCAAGTGCATGCACGCGCATCGCTAACTGGTCACCAAATAAGGTGTATGGGTTGATAATATGGTCGGTACCGAACGAGGCCATGTTGGCAGCAATATCATCGCGCTCAGCGCGCGCCAGCACGGGCAAGCTGGGGTTCATGAGTTTAACTGCCACGGCCACGGCCAGATTAACTTCATCGTTGTCAGTCAATGTGACTACGCCGCAACATAGCGGATGATACACGCCCGCCCTGACCAGGTTTTCTGGGAGTTTTGCATCTGCACAAAGGTTAGGAATAATATTGTGTGTGTTGCCTAGTTCAAGGTCGTTGATGCGCTCTTGTTGCGATTCGATCACTACTACACGAATATCTTTTTCATCGAGGGCTTTGGCTAACAAGCTCGCAGACTCGCCATAACTGCACAGGATATAAAAAGGTTCTTGCAATGATCGTACGCTATTTGTGAAGCGCTCGGTCACCATGGCTAGACGCAGGCCAGGATCTTGTAATAAGGTAATGATTCTACCTATAGCGTAAACCCATGGAATTACCGTGAAGTAGATAGAAAAAGTCATCCATAGCCGTTGCGCTTGGCTAAACGGGTAGGGCACCTCACCAAAACCAATGGTGGTTGCGGTGTAGCTGATGACATAAAACGCTTCAAAGATACTCATCTGCCAAGGCTGACCTTTGTCGTCAACACCTGGCATCAGTGAAAGGCCTATAACGGATATTGCAAAGCTGACGATAATCAGTATCAGTGGTTGTCGCAAGCGACGTAAGATCAGAAACAGAACGCTATTCATGCGGGGTAGTGATGGTGTAAGTGGCTTTATCCGTGATTACCTGCGTTGGCCGATGGTTTCTGAGATGAGTAAAATGACGGATACAAAATTGGCCATGAGTGCACCACCAGAAAGTGACACAATATAGACGGTTAAACTCGAGTCATCCATTTTTCCACTTAAGGCTGCCCATAAAATTGCGGCGCCAATCAGTTGTAAATCAGCGGCTAAACTGGTGGAGAGTAAAATGGCACCTACATGAGTGCGGTCACCAAATTTAAGTATGGTGGCAATTAAGCTGACAATAATGGCAGCATATAACTCGTAAACATGGTGATGGGATGGGTTGTCGATGTCCCCAATAAAAAAACCAAAGTTTAATGTCATCGCCAATACGATAAAAAAACCAAAAATAACTTTTTCTAAATTCATGGGTTTAAGTCCGCCTAGAAATTGATTGCCGAAAATGAATTACATGCTGCAACTGAATAATAATTACTCACAACGCGTTATTATACAAGTCTAACGATCGATTGATTGAACAAATTAAGCGCATTCTATGGCTTTTTGCCAATGCACTGTTGGCATTAAATCAAATATTATCGTATCCAATACATCAAACTAACTTATTAAATTAACCGAATCGAACATGAACCTAACAACACTCCCACCCGCCATTTTTTTGATGGGCCCCACTGCCAGTGGAAAAACAGGCGCGGCTGTCGTGCTTATTTCAAAGCTACCGGTTGAACTCATTAGCGTTGACTCTGCACTTGTGTATCGCGATATGAATATTGGCACGGCCAAGCCAGATCATGAAATTTTGGCAAAAGCGCCACATCATCTGATTGATATTATTCCACCTACTGAGGCGTACTCTGCGGCTAACTTTAGAAATGATGCCTTGCGTTTAATGGCTGATATTACAGCGCGCGGCAAAGTGCCGTTATTGGTTGGTGGGACTATGTTGTATTTTAAAGCGTTGCAGGATGGATTGAGTGCTCTGCCTGAAGCAAATGAGAAAGTGCGTGCAGAAATTGAGCGGGAAGCTGCTCAAATCGGCTGGCCTGCTTTGCATGCACGGTTAGCTGAGGTTGACCCGGAAACAGCAGCACGTTTGCAGCCTAATGATGTGCAAAGGATAGAGCGTGCATTGGAGGTGTATCGATTGACGGGGCAATCGATGACATCATTGCATCTGGCATCCAGCGGCGAGGCTTTACCTTATCGATTGCTAAAAATTGCCTTGGTACCTAAAGACCGTAAAGTGTTGCACGAGCGGATTGCACAAAGGTTCGACCAAATGCTGGCGGCTGGATTTTTAGATGAAGTGAAAAATTTAATGGCAAAATATCCTGCGCTGACAGCAGAAAGCACTTCGATGCGCTGTGTCGGTTATCGGCAAGCACTGGAATATCTGGCAGGCGAATACGATAAAGCTGAGTTGCGCGATAGAGGCATCTTTGCGACTCGACAATTGGCAAAACGTCAGCTGACCTGGTTGCGCGGCATGGATGATTTAGAAGAGGTGGACTGTTTGAATCCCGCAATGTATGAGATAGTGCTGGATAAAATTAAGCAGTTTATTTGAGATACCCTAAAGGACTTATTTAA
>JAURWJ010000143.1 GCA_030655015.1 Methylotenera sp.
GGCTGCATCACACTGCCAAGTTTTAACTGCAGCTAACCCTGCCTCATCAAGCCGCTTATGACCAGAACTCTCCTTAATTTTTACGGTAGTAATCTGGCCTGTTTCATCTAATTCTACACGCAACACCACCCGCCCATGCTCCCCCATACGACGCGACGCGGCAGGATAATTTGGCAGTGTGCGTTGTGGACAAGCCAGTGATAACTCTGAAGATAACATAACGGTTCCAGTTGGCTTAACTGGCGCCTCAGTTACAGGTTCTGGCGCAGGCGGAGCCTCAATCACAGGTGCTGGCGCCACATAATCCGTCACCAGTGTTACCGGTGTTTCCGCCACTAACACTGGAACTGGTTCTGGACGCAGAGTTGGCTTCTCTTTAACCAACGTTACTTTTTTCGGTGGCGGCGGTTTGGGTGGCTCTGGCGGTGGAGGTTCTTCTTTTTTAGGCGGTGGATTGATTAAGTTAGCAAACAAAGTCACCGCCTCTTGAGGTGGCGGAATGAGCTTATAGCTCATGGCTGCGTATAACAACGCACCGTGAAGTGCTAACACTAAGAATAAACCTGCCAGCTTACTCAGAGAACTTTCAGGTGTTACAACATCCACATTCACTCAATATTCAACCTAATTCAATCCCAAAAATTGCCGTGCTGATGGAATATAGCGCAGTATAGTCCGCTCCACAACTAATACTGCGAGTAAAGTGATACCAAGAAACGGTAACAAAATACCAAGCAGTACAATAGTTGCTATTAAGCTGAGCGCATAAGGTGAAGATTCACGGGCTTGTGGTGCGCCAAGCAAACCTGGCGAGCGTCTGTGCCACCACAAAACAATAGCACTCAGTGACAACAAAACAAGTCCTAACGCAGTTAACAACCCTAACAACTGATTAAACCAGCCAAATAACTGACCTTCATGAATAGCGATACCATAACCAATAATACGATCCAACAATGGTCTGTCAGCAAAGTCTTTTCTTGATTTAATTTCACCGGTGTTTGCATCAAGCACTAAATTTACGCGTAACGGTCTGTTTTGAGCATCTGAACGCGCTGTCCATTCTGGCGACCTTTTTGACGGTGGTGCGATCAACACAGGCGATGCCAGATGCAATGGTTGAACCACGGCCACGTATAAATCTATATGGTTGTAATCTAATTTTGGCATCTGCATTTTACTTGCCCCATGTTTGTGTCCAACATGATCAGCATGTTCACCAGTATCAGCCGACTGCGTATTCCTCTCACTTCTTTCCTTTAATTCAGATGAGCGACCAGTTGTCCAATCTTGCTGAATCACCTGACTAGTATTAAATTGACGCACTTCTTTTAGCAAGCCTCCCCACGACTTTGCCCAAGGCAAGCCAGACAGCAACAAGAATAGCGTAAAGAAAGAAATCCAGAAGCCAGTTACTGCATGCAAATCGCGCCACCAGACTCGTTCGTTTCTACCTAGCCGAGGATAAACAATTCCCGCTAGACTTTTAACATTGCTTGGCCACCATAGGTAAAGCCCTGTAATAATCATCACAATTGTCCAAGACGCAGCCAATTCAACCAAATTAGACCCACGGTCACCCATAAGAAGATTTCCATGCAAGCGATGTACCACACGCATCAACTTATCATCCTCACGCTCTTGTTTAAGAATTTGCAAGGTTTGCGGATGCACATAAACACGGGTTAAATCTCTTCTTTGCCCTACCAGTACACGCACGGCAGAATGAGGTGTTTCGGGAAGTTCGTACGCATTAAGAACTGACCCGGGCACCGCGGCTAACGCTGCAGAAACTTGCGCTGAAGCACTTTGAGGCGCACCTGTCAGCGTGAGCTGATCATAGGATTGATCAAGCACTGCCTCAACTTGGGGTTTAAATAAATATATCCCTCCAGTAATAGACAAAAGCAGAATAAAAGGGATGCAAAATAATCCCGCGTAAAAATGCCAACGCCAAATAGTGTTATACGCTGGCCACGCGTGGGTATCTTTGCCAGAAAGCGATTGATCAGCAGTAGCCATATTCTTTATATTTATATCTGTATCCATAGTTATTTAGTAGTCAAACTTCATACTCGCAAACCATGTGCGTTGTGGGTAAGGGTTTGGATTAACATAGTACTTGAAATTATTCAGGTTGTTCACACCAAGGGCCGCTGACCACCGATCTGCAACTTTATAGGTTGCCTTGGCATCCACCACAAAATAATGGCTAACTGCACCATACACATTAGGATTCACATCGGTATATTTTTTATTTACCGTATCATAAAGACTATTATGCTGACGACCACTGTAACGACCAGCCAAGGTAAGTGATAACTTATCATTTGCACGATAAACACCCATCAAGGTTGCACGCCAATCCGGAATACGTGGTTGATCTGTTCCCTCTAGCCCAGGATTTTTTCTATTTTTAGTAATTGTGGAATCAGTATAAGTCACACTACCAATCAGATCGAAACCATCAATCCATAAATCACTTAATTGCAATGCCGTTTCAATACCACTTGTACGCACTGTATCTACGTTTTGCACGCTTCTGATGATATAACCTGGTAAGGTTGTAAAGTCACTTTGAGAAATCAAAGCATCATTTTTATCTTCATAAAATAATGAAGTACGCCACAGGCCGGCACCTAACAGACGCTCGGCTGTAAGCTCCCATGAGTTAACGCGCTCAGGCTGAAGACTAGGATCATTGGTTTTTGCAGTATTGTAAGGGGCTGGGAATGTAGCAATTTGCGCAGGCGTGGCATTTGCACCCCCTGTTGTTGTAATACCAATGTTTGTAAACAACTCGCCCACGGTTGGAAAACGCACACCTTTACCATAAGAACCACGCAACAACCAATCGTCCGTAGCTTGATAGGAAAGTGAAACTTTAGGGGAGAAAGCATGTACTGTACGGTCACCATATTTCACATTGGTGCCCGCAGCATAGTTACTGCCATTTGATGCGTCCCATTGTTCCCAACGTCCGCCTGCGACCAGTTTCCAATCAGGGGCAAAAGCCCAAGCATCTTGCAAATACAAAGCTTGCGTTTCAGTTTCGCCTCTTGAGTTTTGGCTCAAAACACCTTTGTTACCAATCCGCCAATCTGAACCTATTGCAACATTATAAGTATCTGTTTTAGTTTCATAATTATCATAATGGTAACCAAAACTCACCTGATGCTCACTTTTCATGTTTCCACTTGGGCGCCAATCTCCGCGCAAATCAAGCGTTTTCCAACCTGTACCGCTTGCATCAGCAATTGTTCCGCCAACTAAAGCCGCGCCATCACTGGCATTTAAGCCAAAATTACCAGAAGATGCACGTGTTAAATCTTTGTCCTGATTAAAATAACTTGCAACCACATCCCAATCCCAAGTGCCTTTAGTATCTGATTTTAAGGATAGGCCATGCATCCAATGTTCACTTTCTGCATTACTGGATGGTGGTGCAGTGACACTATAATCTTTGCCATCAATTCGCACATATCTAAAAATGCCAGGGGTACTGCTAGTACCGTAAATTGTGTTACCTGCGGCATCTTTTAAATAACTTTCACCTCTTTTTTCGGAGTCATTTTGCCAGTAACCCAATGTATAAGCAGCTCGTATTGTCGGTGTAACATCATAAGCCAACTTCACTTTCAGATTATCTTGCACAGTATGATCAATCCCGGCCGCTGCGGTAATAACGCGTGGATTACCTGATGTATCAATATCCTTATGAGCGCCACTATTGATGACAGTAAATTGTCCAGCACCTGCAGCTGCACCAGTTTTAGCAGTGGCTGCAGTAAAGGTCATCGGATGCCCATGATTATCTAAATGATCTCCACTCACCCAAAAAGAAAAATCATTCAATCTACTGCCGATAGATGCCGCACCGTGGACGCCGTCATAGTATTTATCTGTACCGTATAGTTTGAAGTTCTCGCCAAAATAATCCAACTTGGCATGCGATTCAAACTTTTCTGGCATGCGCGTTTTCATCACTACTACACCACCAGCAGAGTTTCCTGGATAAAGAGCAGAAAATGGTCCATACATCACATCCACACGGTCAATCTCTTCTGGTGACACCATGTTCCATCGTGGCGCAGTGCTAAAACTATTATGCAAAAAATTAGAAAGCAATAAATCATCTGCATATACTGTAGTTTGTGCACTAGAGATGGAGCTGTTCACTCGCATGACCAATACACTATTGGTATCACCAATATAACGTTCACGCACATGCACACTTGGTAGATACTGAAGTATTTGCGGCGTAGTGACCGCGTTTATGCTCTCGCTGATTTGTTTGGCGGTTACGCTCTCAGTAGTTGAAGGAACATTGGCTGGCGTTGCGGGCTGCACGATTGCTTCAGCACGAATCTGCATAGATTCCAACTGCGTGGCCGGCGCCTCGGTAACTTCAGCTTGTGGCTGCACAACATCTTCCGCCGCAACCAAACCACTACTACATAGCAACAACGTGCTAAACGTTAGTTTTTTTATCATAATCCCCCCTGATTTTTACTTTAAATTCTGACGCTATTGTAGGTAAAAATAGAGTTTGGCGGAATGTGGCATATTGTCGCAGGACTTTACACAAAACTTGTTATTACAAAATTATTGCAACAAAAAAGAACCTTTCGGTCCTTTTTAATCTCATCTATATTAAAGAACAGGTTTTTAGGCTGTCACTTTCTTGCATCCTTTATAACAAGCCGCACAGCTATCCATACATGCTTTACAAGCCTCATGTTTATCTGCATGTTTTTTACATTCATCTTCGCAATCTTTGCAAATATCCATCGCAATTTCGGCCTGGCTTTTTAGATAACTTGACTCTTGGCTAGCCAATTGTTGTAGCGCTCCACATACCGCCAACATCTGATTCACGCTTTGGGCACAGGCTGCCATCTCCTTATCGCCCTGCCCTAGCAAAGTCAGGCAGTGGCTCAGGCAAACCTGTCCCTTTTGTATGCAATCCGATGCAGCTGCGATTAACCCAGCATTCACGGCACCACCATGATGGTGATGATGTTCGTGTCCGTCTGCCGCTTGTACTTTGCCAACGATAGCAGCCCCTGCTAATGCTACGCCGCTTAATAATAACTCTCTTCGGTTCATCTCAAACTCCTTTTGTTGGGTTAAATCAATAAGCTGATTGTATGCCTGAAAACACATCAAATCCATTGGAGTTTCATCCGTAAATAACGTCAATTGAAGTTAATCATTGGTTTATCAACCTGCTGTACTGACCAATTCATTTGCGCGACGATTTGTCACATTCTGATATTTATAATCCGCTATATAATGTAACGCATGGCAACGCACTCTCAATCAGCACAAATTAACGCACTCAATCGAGCTGTGCTAGAAAACCCATCACATCGCAATTTACAGCGTTTGTTTTTTCTGCGCAGCGTGATGATTATCGCTATGCTGGCAGCCACAACGGCGCTATTTTACTTACATATTCCACTACCAAAATTGCCAATAGCTTTTGTTGTGGGGGCTATGCTACTTCTTAACTTAGTGACATTACTGCGGTTAAAGAAACTCAGCAACGTTAGTGATAAAGAGCTTTTGCTACAGCTCCTAGCCGATTTAGCTGCACTTACTGTGCTATTTTATTTTACAGGCGGCTATAGCAATCCACTGGTATGGATGTATTTATTACCACTTACCGTGGCCGCAGTTGCATTAAAACGTGAATATGCCTGGCTACTAACAGCCATTGCGGTAGCTTGTTATTCAACTTTAGTGTTTTATTACGTACCGCTATCACATTTGCATATGCATGATCTGGCAGGGAAAACACTCGACATTCACTTGGTTGGCATGTGGTTTGGCTTTGTTGTGAGTGCGGGCATCATTGCATTTTTCATCACACGTATAGGGCAAAGTTTGCGCGATTACGACCGCATGTTAGCCGCCATCCGTGAAAAATCACTTGAAAGTGAACGCATGCTAGCACTTGGTACGCTTGCTACCAGCGCGGCACACGAGCTAGGCACACCGCTTGCCACTATGGCAGTGATCAGCAAAGAGCTTGCGCACGATTTGGCTAGTCAACCTGAACAATTACAGCAACTAGATATTATGGTTAGACAAATTTCACGTTGCAAAGAAATTTTATCTTCCATCACACGTGATGCGGGTAAAGGCCGCGCTGATGCTGGCCATGGCATGGCGTTACGTGAATATCTACAAGAAGCTATTCAGCGTTGGCGCGATACGCGACCAGTCACTGAACTGGTTATTACACTTAGCGAAAATATTTATAATCCATTAATCTTTACAGATAAAACCCTCACGCAAGCCATACAAAATCTACTGGACAATGCAGCAGATGCTTCTCCAGAGCGTATATTGCTTGATGCCGAGTGGGATGAAACTGTGCTAAAAATTAATATTCGTGATTTTGGTTCAGGGATAACAGAGGAAGTTGCAAAGCATTTGGGCAAACCATTTTTCACTTCAAAAAGTGAAAAAGGCATGGGGCTGGGCGTGTACCTAACGCACACCACACTAGCCCGCTATGAAGGCGAGCTTAACCTCAACAACCATGTGGACGGTGGCGTACTGACCACCGTAACATTACCATTAAAAAAATTAAAGGTGAGTCAATGAGTACGATTATTGCCGATGAAAAACCAACATTATTACTGGTGGATGACGATGCAGAATTTTTAAGCGTGCTTGCACCCGCCATGCGCAGGCGCGGCTTTTTAGTGTCCACCGCCAATAGCGCAGAAGCCGCATTTGAGCTTGCTAAGAATGATGCCCCGGAATTTGCAGTGGTTGATCTTAAAATGTCAGGCAACTCTGGCTTGGTGCTCGTTCGGCAACTTGCAAACCTGGATGCAGGGACCAAAATTGTTGTACTCACTGGGTATGCGAGCATTACCACTGCGGTTGAAGCCATCAAATTAGGGGCGACACATTACCTTGCAAAACCTGTAGATGCGGATGAAATTGTCGCTGCGTTTGAAAAAAATTCCGGGGACGCCAATGTAGAGTTATCTAGCAATCCACTTTCTATTGACCGCCTGGAATGGGAGCATATTCAACGTGTGTTAGCAGAAAATGACGGTAACATCTCAGCCACCGCGCGTAGCCTGAATATGCACAGACGTACCTTACAAAGAAAATTGGGAAAAAAACCCAGCCTAAATCCCACCATTAACTAGTTAGGTTTATTGAATCGTCGCTAAACCGCTACTCATACCAAGAACCAGCTTCATTTTTACAAACACGTGTGCCACACCGAGCTCAAGCGGTTTTATCTTCTATGCATTTTTCCAGTTTGGTGTTGATGACCACTGACTTTTGCTATCTGTTTGGTTTTTTAAAACTATCCAGCAACAACAAGCCCACACCGATACAAATCGCGCTGTCTGCTACATTAAACGCAGGCCAATATAAGTCGTTAATGTGGAAAAAAAGAAAATCAACCACATAACCCAAGGTTACTCTGTCATACAAATTGCCAATGGCGCCGCCTAATACTAAAGCCAAAGCTAAACTAAACAATTTTTCTTGATGATGCTTTTTAATCAGGTAAGTAATCACAATCACCGCGACACTTGTAATCGCAGTAAAAAACCACTTTTGCCAACCGCCTGCATCAGCTAAAAAGCTAAAAGCAGCGCCTTCATTGTGATAGCGAACTAAATCAAAAAAACTCGTCACAGTTAAGTGTTCGCCATACACAAAAGCATTTTGCACCAAGTGTTTGGTATATAAATCAAAGACTACGATAATCGCGCTAATAAAAAACCATTTACGCATGTGATCGCGCCTCACCCTTACCAAACAGGTTGCTAACACAGCGCCCACAAATATGAGGATGTGCGGGATCTGAGCCAACATCAGCGCGATAATGCCAGCAACGGTCACATTTAACGTGGGCACTTGGCGCTACCATAATCCGAACTGGCGCACCTGCATCTTCATGTAAAGTAGCACGAGAGGTAATCAACACAAAACGTAAATCATCACCTAATCTACTTAGTGCTTGATAAGTGTCACTATGAGCATAAATATCAATTTCCGATTGTAATGATGAGCCTACTAAGCCAGCAGAACGCTTCTCTTCAATAGCTTTATTAGTTAATGCTCTCACGTTCAAAATATCTTCCCATGCGAGAATATCAGTATCGCTCAAGCCATGTGCGGGTAATTCATACCAAACATCTTCAAACACAGTTTTCTCGGCATCAAGCTTCAGCGTTTGCCAAATTTCATTCGCGGTAAAACTCAAAATTGGCGCCATCAAGCGCATCATGGTGTGCGTGATATGGTGCAAAGCACTTTGCGCTGCACGGCGTGCATGCGAGGTTTCACCTGCGGTGTAGAGGCGGTCCTTAAGAATATCCAAGTAAAAACCACCCAAATCTTCTGAACAGAAGCTCACGAATTTCTGTACTGCCAAATGAAATTCGTAACGGTCGTAATCTGCCAAAACTTCCGTTTGCAGTTTTTCAGTTAAGTACAAAGCATACTGGTCAATTTCTAACCACTCATTGACTGGTAGCAAATCTTTACTTGCATCAAAATCTGCGATATTCGCCAATAGAAACTTGCATGTGTTGCGAATACGGCGGTAACTTTCAGCAACGCGCTTCAAAATTTCATCTGAAATCGTTAGCTCACCTGAGTAGTCGGTAGAAGCTGTCCACAAGCGCAGAATGTCCGCACCGTAAGTGTCCATCACCTTTTGCGGCGCAACCACGTTACCCTTGGATTTACTCATTTTATGACCAGAGCCATCCACCACAAAACCGTGCGTGAGCAAGGCTTCATAAGGCGCACGTCCATCAATTGCACAACCAGTCAGCAAGCTGGATTGGAACCAGCCGCGGTGTTGGTCAGAACCTTCCAAATACAAATCAGCTGGAAAGCTTAACTCAGGGCGGCGCTTAAGCACAGCGGCATGCGTAGCGCCTGAGTCAAACCAAACATCCAGTGTGTCCGTCACTTTTTTATATTGCTCAGCGTTCTGTGGCGCGTGCTGCGCTAAGAAAGTAGCTCCATCCAGACTAAACCAAGCTTCTACACCTTTTTGTTCTGTGAGCAATGCAGCCTGCTCTAACAGCGTAACCGTTTGCGGATGTGGCTCACCCGTTTCTTTGTGTACAAACAAAGGCATAGGCACACCCCAGTTACGTTGGCGTGATACGCACCAGTCAGGGCGATTTTTAATCATCGCCTCAAGACGCGCACGTCCCCAGCTTGGAAAAAACTCGGTGTTATCTACGGCTTTATTCGCATGCTGGCGCAGGCTCACACCTTGCGCGTCAGTCTCGTTCATTCCGATAAACCACTGATGTGTCGCCAATTGCATCAATGGTGTTTTATGGCGCCAGCAATGTGGAAAGCTGTGATTCAACCTTGCACTGGCTAATAAATGACCACTTTCTTGCATAGCAGCCAGAATAACTTTATTAGCGTCTTGCCTTGTTAAACCACGAATGGCTTCAAACTCCACTAATTCACTATTAAAAAACTTACCATCACCGCCCATTAACACGCGTGGTTTTTCATTCGGAAAATTAGCGCGCATGACTAGCCAGTCGTCATTACCATGCGCTGCAGCCGTATGCACCAAACCTGTACCCGCATCTGTGGTCACGTGGTCGCCGCAGATGATTGGTACTTGACGGTTATCGAAAGGATGTTTAAGTTGTAAATCCTTTAATGCAGAGCCCTTACATGAGGCAATGACTTGGTAGCTGTCTTCACCATAGCGGGTCAGCGTACTTGCAGCCAACTCATGAACTAGCACCAGCAAGCCTTTGCTGGTTTGAATTAAATCGTAATCAAACTCAGGGTGTACGCTCACTGCTTGGTTGGCTGGCAACGTCCATGGCGTTGTTGTCCAAATCACGGCATACGCATCACCTTTAACCTCAACACCAAACGCTTTGCTTAAAGCCGCGTTATCCGCTACTTTAAAACCCACATCAATCGCTGGTGAATTCACATCTTCATATTCCACCTCAGCCTCAGCCAATGCCGACCCACAATCTACGCACCAATGTACAGGTTTGCTACCCTGATATAAATAACCGCTTATATAAATTTCACCCAAAGCACGCATGATGTCGGCTTCGGTTTTAAAATCCATAGTCAGATATGGATTATCCCAATCGCCCAGTACGCCCAAACGAATGAAGTCTTTTTTCTGACGCGCAACTTGCTCTTTAGCATATTCACGGCACAGTTCACGGAACTTGGCAGGATCAATATTTTTACCGTGATTTTTTTCTACCACCAACTCAATTGGCAAACCGTGGCAATCCCAGCCCGGCACATAAGGCGCATCAAAACCAGACATGGTTTTCGACTTAACAATCATGTCTTTTAAGATTTTATTCACCGCATGGCCAATGTGAATATCGCCATTGGCATAAGGAGGCCCATCATGCAGTATAAATTTCTTGGCACCTTTTCGTGCTGTGCGGATACGCTCATAGAGCTTTTTATCCGTCCATTGTTTCAGCCATGCAGGTTCACGCTTGGCTAAATCGCCACGCATTGGAAATGCGGTTTCAGGTAGATTTAATTTGTACGTACTTTGTTCTTTGTTATTTTGCTCTTTGTTCTTATCTGTCATTTCATCATTCCAAATATCATGCTATGAATGCAACGCATTGCGTTCATACAAAAAAATCTCTCGCAACTTTAACATCCGCTGCAATTTGCGCTTTCAATGCCTCTAAATTTTCAAACTTCATTTCATCACGTATTTTGTGCAAAAACTCAACATGCACGTGTTTGCCATACAAGTCCGCATTAAAATCCAGCACATGTACTTCTAATGACAACTTAGGTACACCCGCAATTGTTGGGCGCACACCCAAATTTGCCACCGCATTCAAACCGTCTAATTTTACTGCATATACGCCAGTGAGTGCAGGTCGCTCATGTCGCATGTGTACATTAGCGGTAGGGAAACCAAGCTGCCGCCCCCGTTTTGCACCGTGTACCACCTTGCCGCTCATGCTATACGACCTACCTAACAGCAATGATGCCTCTTGCAAATTGCCAGCAGCCAAGGCTGAGCGCACTCGAGTGCTAGATACCCGAGCATCTGCCAGACTGACTTGAGGCAAGCTTATCAAGTTAAATTTCGCTTCTACAAAATCTACGACAGAACCCGCACGCATAGCGCCAAAACGGAAATCTTCACCGACTAAAATCGTCTCTGCATGCAAAGCCTCACGCAAAATAGTTTGCATAAAGTCTTCCGCCGTCACTTTGGCAAAACGCAGATTGAATCGGCACACATACACACGATCGACACCTGCTTTTACAAAATACTCCAACTTTTCGCGCATGGAACATAACCTGGCTGGCGCACTCTCAGGTGTAAAAAACTCACGAGGGTGCGGCTCAAACGTCATCACAGCAGCAGTTAAATTGAGCACTTTGGCAGTTTGCATCAACTTACTCAGCAAGGCCTGATGCCCCAAATGCATGCCATCAAAATTACCTATCGCTAGTGCGCATGGTGGCTGGAAATTAGCAGGGATATGTCTAAATACCTGCATTTAACGATTCACCCGACGTATGTAATCGCGCGGTCTAAAGCCCAACAGCATCAACGTAGAGAAATAACTGGCCGCACCCAACGTCACCAAGCCGCACATGTACATCAAGCGCTTGATTAAAGTAAATTCCAGCCAAGCCCGCGCATCACCCATCGCCAAGTAGAGTACGCCGCCCATCACAACAAGCGCTACTGATAATTTAAGTAAAAATAGCCCCCACCCTGATTGCGGCTTAAAAATACCAGCTTGTCGCAAATGATAATAAAGCAGCCCAGCATTAAGGCAAGCGCCTAAACCTATTGCCAATGCCAAACCTACATGACGTAAATCCAAAACAAATACAAATAGCACATTCATCATTTGCGTCATCACTAAAGTGAATATTGCAATTTTAACGGGGGTTTTAATGTTTTGCCGTGCGTAAAAACCTGGTGCCAATATCTTAACCAAAATTAACCCTAGCAAACCTATACTATAAGCAATCAAAGCTTGCTGCGTCATGGCAACGTCCAAAGGTGTGAACTTTCCATAGTAGAACAATGATGTCACTAAAGGAGTTGCCAACACTGCTAGTGCCACCGCAGCCGGTGCTGCTAAAATGAAAGTTAAACGTAATCCCCAATCTAGCAATTGTGAGTACTCACCATCGTCTTTACCTGCATAAGCCTTGGATAAGCTGGGTAGCAAAATAGTCCCTAAAGCCACACCTAGCACCCCGGTAGGAAACTCCATCAAACGATCCGCATAATACAGCCAACTCACACTACCTGTTATTAAAAATGAGGCGAATATCGTGTTAAGAATCAGTGAAATCTGCGCTACCGACACACCAAGCACGGCCGGCCCCATCAATTTCAATATACGCCACACACCTTCATCATCACGCTTAAAGTCAAGCTTAGGCAGTAAACCAATTTGCTTTAAGAACGGCACCTGAAATGCCAACTGTAAAAAACCACCGATGAACACTGCCCACGCCAACACTTTAATCGGATCATCAAAATAATCTGCAAAAAATAATACAGAGGCGATCATTGAGACATTGAGCCACACTGGAGTAAACGCTGGAATACCGAACTTGTTATAAGTGTTGAGCACCCCGCCCGCCATCGAAACCAGCGAGATAAAGAAAATGTAAGGGAAAGTAATACGTAGTAGCTCGACCGTCAGCTGCATCTTTGCAGCATCAGTCCTAAAACCGGGAGCAATTAAGGTCACGATCCAAGGCGCGGCCAACATACCCAACAAAGTGACTACGACTAAAATGACACCCATCCAGGTGGCAACACGATGAATTAGAGCGTGCGTTTCATCAAAACCACGCTGACTTTTATACTCACCCAGAATAGGTACGAATGCCTGACTAAACGCACCCTCTGCCGAAACTCGGCGTAACAAATTGGGGATTTTAAACGCAACAATAAAAGCATCGCTGAGCATGCCTGCGCCGAACACGCGTGCAATCAGTGTGTCGCGTACAAACCCTAAAATACGCGACACAAAAGTCATACTGCCGACTTTAGCCAGCGCTTTGAGTAAATTCATGCTTTATCGTTATAATGTGTGTGAATGAAAGAAAGCAGAGTATTAAAAATATTTTGCGTGATTTTAACATGCCACGTGTCATCACGTAGTAATTGCTGATGATATTTGCGTTATTTTAACTTGCAATAGTTTTATAAAATAGTTAATATAACGGGCTTAGTATTTTGAATAGCTTTTAGGCAACTTTTAGGAAAAAAACAGATGGCAAATACCGCACAAGCAAGAAAACGTGCTCGTCAAGCAGTTAAGCAACGTGCTCACAATGCAAGTTTGCGCTCTACTTTGCGTACAGCAATTAAAAAAATTATTAAAGCTGTAGAAGCTGGCGACAAAGCCGCAGCTACTGCTGCTTACAGTGA